>NZ_VPDM01000027.1:0-46197 GCF_013417645.1 Acinetobacter sp. YH12236 | reverse complement strand
CTCAGACTTTGCCTACAAGAGAATTGAGACATCAATATGGCAATAAACTGATCCCACCGGGAAGCCGCTCTAAATTTCTGTCCAACATGGTGTACTTTAGCAAGTTGTTCAAAATCCTGTCGCACAACAGGTTTAATTAGCTCATGAAATACGGTATTCTGATGTGACAAAACCTGAATCCTGGTCGTTAAAGTGTTTGTTTGCACTCATATTTTAACTGTTAGGACTCAGGTTTTTTTATTTAAAGCAAACTATGGGACAGCAGTGGCATTTGCTCCCCTTTTTTCTAGATTCAGTTTTTAAAAGCGCTGACCTTCAGCAACTTTCTGTTTGAGTAACTGTGGCGCTTTGAAACGTTCGCCATATTTACGTTCCAAGATTTCAGCACGATTCAAGGCTTTGGTTAAACCATACTGGTTCAAGAACTGCACAGCACCTCCCGTCCAGGCGGCAAAACCAATTCCAAAGATTGACCCGATATTCGCATCGACTACTGACTCCAGCACACCTTCTTCCAGACAGCGCACAGTATCGAGGGCTTGAACAAACAGGAAGCGGTCAATCATTTCCTGTTCAGAAATATCCACCTGTTTATGCCAATGCTCTAGGCCAGACCACAGCTGCTTTTTGCCTCCTTCAGGATAATCATAAAAACCTGCACCAGCAGCTTTGCCTTTACGGTTAAACTCATGAATCATGGTTTGAATCACGGCATCTGCATCGGTGCTTGGACGTTCTTTGCCTTGTGCAGCCAGAGCCTTACGGCTTTCTGCAGCCACATGCTCAGAAAGTGTTAGAGAGACTTCATCCTGAATAGCAAGTGGTCCGACTGGCATACCGGCTTTCAGCGCAGCCATTTCGATACGGGCTGGATGCACCCCTTCGGCAAGCAAACGTAATCCTTCCTGTACAAAGGTGCCAAAGACACGGCTGGTAAAGAAGCCACGACTGTCATTCACTACAATCGGTAATTTGCCAATCTGCTGCACATAGTCAAATGCCTTGGCCAGTGTTTCTGCTGAAGTATTTTTTCCCTTAATGATCTCGACCAGTTGCATTTTGTCGACTGGACTAAAAAAATGCAGACCGATAAAATTCGCCTGATTTTGAGAGGCTTGAGCCAAGTCACTGATGGGTAGAGTCGAGGTATTAGAGGCCATTACACCGTTGGCTGATAAATATTGCTCTGCTTCCTGAGTAACTTTGGCTTTGAGTTCCTGATTTTCAAATACTGCTTCAATGATCAGGTCACAGCCTTGCAAATCTGCTGCTTCTGTTGTGGTGTGAATCAGACTTAAAATCTGGTCACGTTTTTCAGCTGTTAAGCGGCCTTGAGCCACTTTTTTATCTAATAATTTCTGACTATAGGCTTTGCCTTTTTCAGCAGCTTCGACCGAAATATCTTTCAGCACCACCTGAATGCCTTTGCTGGCAGTGACATAGGCAATACCAGCACCCATCATGCCTGCACCCAAAACACCTACTTTAGTAGCTTTCCATGGCGCAAAGTCTTTAGGACGGCTGGCACCCGACTTGATGGCATTCATGCCATGCCAGAATGTACCGATCATGTTCTTGGAAATCTGGCCGGTAGCGAGATAGGTGAAATAACGCGACTCAATTCTTAGCGCAGTATCGACATCAACCTGAGCACCTTCAACCGCAGCGGAGAGAATAGATTCTGGTGCTGGATAACAACCCTTGGTTTTATCACGCAACATCGCAGGAGCAATGGCCAGCATCTGTGCAACGGCAGGCGAAGAAGGAGAGCCTCCCGGAATTTTGTAGCCTTTTACATCGAAAGGCTGTTGAGATTGCGGATGTTGTTTAATCCAGGCTATAGATTTATCTAGTAACTCATCCAGTGAGTCGGCTGTGTCATGCACCAGTCCCAAAGACTTGGCTTTCTCTACACCGAACTGTTTGCCTTCCATCAGCAAAGGTAAGGCATTTTGCAGGCCTAGCAGACGAACCATGCGGACAATACCGCCACCGCCTGGCAGCAAGCCTAAAGTGACTTCAGGTAAACCAAACTTGGTTTTGGCATCATTCAGCGCAATACGATGATGGGCACATAAAGCAATTTCCCAACCACCGCCTAAGGCTGTACCATTTAAAGCTGCCACTACTGGAATACCACGCGTTTCGATATAACGCAGTTTGGCTTTCATGTCTTCAATCATATTGAAGAATTCGGTGGCATGTTCAGGCGTCGCCTGAATTAACTCATCTAGATCACCGCCAGCAAAGAATGTTTTTTTTGCTGATCGGAAAATAATCCCGGCGATCTGTTCATCTGCTTGTAACTGGGCAACGACTTCTTCCAGAGCCGCGCGAAAGTCGGCATTCATGGTATTGGCGGACTGGTTCGGAGAATCAAAGGTCAGAATGACAATGTGATCTTCAATTTTTTGATATTGAATTGCGCTCATGCTTATCTCCTTATACCAACTCAATAATGGTTGCGATGCCCATACCACCACCCACACACAGGGTAGCCAGTCCACGTTTCTTACCTTGACGTTCCAGTTCATCCAGTAAAGTGCCTAGAATCATGGCGCCGGTCGCACCGAGTGGATGTCCCATGGCAATGGCACCACCATTGACATTGACTTTGGCAGGATCAACTTTCATTTCATTAATAAAGCGCATCACCACAGCAGCGAAAGCTTCATTGACTTCAAACAGATCAATATCATCAATAGTGAGTCCGGCTTTGGCTAAAGCCTTACGTGCAGCCGGGGCAGGGCCGGTCAGCATAATGGTTGGATCGGCACCAACTAGCGCTGTTGCCAGTACTTTGGCGCGTGGCTTGAGATTTTGCTGTTGCACTGCCTGTTCGGAGGCAAGTAATACGACTGCTGCACCATCTACGATGCCTGAAGAATTACCTGCATGGTGGACATGGTTTACAGAGCCTACTTCCGGATATTTCTGTAGGGCGATAGCATCAAAGCCTATCTGGCCCATCGTTGCAAAACTTGGCTTTAATGCACTTAAGCCTTCTGCAGTTGTTGTCGGTTTAATGAATTCATCTTTGTCTAGAATCACGACGCCAGCTTTATCTTTCACTGGAATAATAGATTTATCAAAATAACCATTCGCTTGGGCTGCTGCCGCTTTCTTTTGTGATTGCTCGGCGAATTGATCTACATCTGCACGACTATAACCATCAATGGTCGCGATCAGGTCAGCCCCTATGCCTTGTGGAATAAAATCGCAAGCCATATTGGTTTCAGGATCTAATGCCCACGGGCCGCCATCAGAACCCATCGGAACGCGAGACATGGATTCAACACCACCCGCAACGACCAGATCTTCCCAGCCTGAACGAACTTTTTGTGCTGCCAGATTTACAGCTTCCAGACCCGAAGCACAGAAACGGTTGATCTGAACGCCAGCCACATCATTGTCCCAGCCTGCGGCAATTGCAGCAGTTTTGGCAATGTCTGCACCCTGATCACCGATTGGAGTCACACAGCCCAGCACAATATCATCCACCTGAGATGTATCCAGGTTATGGCGTTCTTTCAGTTCATTTAAGAGCGTAGTCAGTAAACTAATTGGTTTAACTTCATGTAATGATCCGTCTTTTTTTCCCTTTCCGCGTGGCGTGCGAATGGCATCAATAATATAGGCCTCGCTCATACAATATCCTTTTCTTGCTTTACTGAAATTGTTCTAATGCTTCGAGTGTAATGATTAAATCTTGAAGTGCAATGACGAGAACGGACCAGATCATTTGAGCAATTTGGTCAGTCTTGATGGATTAAAAAGCGGGCATAAAAAAGCCCAAGTCTGGAGCTTGGGCTAGGGGCTTGTAGCGCTTAATAAACGATACTTTTCAAGTATACATTTTTAGAGCAAGGTTTTTAATGGTAACCGTGTAACTGACGGTATAGGCCTGGTGTTACCCCTGTCCATTTTTTGAAAGCACGGTGGAAAGTGCTGGTTTCACTAAAGCCCACCTGTTGTGCCACGTCTTCCAACGTTAAATCCGGATTCAATAACAGGTGAATCGCAGCATCGCGACGTAGCGCATCTTTCACGCCCTGATAGCTCTTGCCTTCGGCAGCAAGACGGCGACGCAGGGTTTGTGGGGATAGATAGAGCATCGATGCAACATCGTTTAAGGTCGGCATTTCTTCACCGATCTGGCTCTTCAATACATCCCGGATCCGCGAAGTCAGCGAGTTGGTATTTTTAAATTTAACGAGAAGTTGAGCAGGTGCTGCTTTCAGGAATTCTTCCAGAGTTTCTTCATTCTGGCGAATTGGCAAATCCAGATAATCCGCTGCAAAGGTAATTTCAGTACGCGGCATATCGAACTGCATCACAGGTGCAAAGAACAGCGCATCGTATTCATCTGCATGCGCAGGGCGAGGGTAGCTGAAATGTACACGTTCCAGCGGCAGACGACGTTCAATTAACCACGATGCCAGACCATGCCAGATCATCAACATACTTTCAGTAATAAAGTGTTCCGGATCCATCGAATTTGGGATCAGGGGAACCAGGCGCGCTTCATGCTTGTCACGTTCCAGGGTTACAGACCAGTCATCACCAAAGAGTTTGTAGAATTGAGAAGAAAGCTCGAGTGCATCGCCCAGTGTTTTGGCATGAATAATCAGCTGACACATAATCGCGAAAGTGCCAAGACGACGCGGCTGCTTGTCAAAACCGACATGTTCGTCCTGAGTCACCATCCAGAGCATCTTGATAAAACGGGTATATTGTTCAGGCGAAATACGCGCCTTGGGCTGATGCAGAAGCTCGGCTTCAATCCCAACGTGAGACAATAAAGTATCGACATCCATGCCCAGGCGCTTAACGCCGTATAAGGCTGCATTGACGAAATGGATACTGATCGTATCACGACTCATGTTTAATCCTTCAGTCTCTTTAATGTTCACTAATATTTGACCTAAATGACAAAAAATAAAAAATCAATGGCAATTTACAAGAATCCAATTACCATTTTCTTACATGTTAAATTGCCGAAACTATCAAGGTAAATGGCTGAACATGACATTGTTTTTGGGCATTTATGTTCTTATGATGAGGCAAAAAGCGATATAAATAGAGTAATAACTCCAATGTCATATGCATTAAAAGGTTTGAAAATATTAGATTTTTCTACATTATTACCTGGTCCATTTGCCACATTATATCTTGCAGACATGGGTGCAGAAGTTGTGCATATTGAATCACCCACACGTCCTGATCTGGTACGTTTAATGCCACCTTTTGCACATGGACAGGCCACAACGCATAATTATCTGAACAGAAACAAACATTCTGTCGCACTGGATTTAAAGAATCCCGAACATATTGAACAAATCAAATCCCGAATTGCAGATTATGACATTGTCGTAGAGCAATTTCGCCCAGGTGTGATGCAACGGCTTGGCCTGGATTATTCAACACTCAGTGCGCTCAATCCACGCTTAATTTATTGCTCGATTACTGGTTATGGTCAGACTGGCCCTTATAAAGATCGGGCAGGGCATGATATTAACTATTTGGCTTTATCTGGGATTGCCGGACATAGTGGCCGGATCGAAAGCGGACCACCGGCAATGGGAATCCAGATTGCCGATGTCGCGGGTGGCTCTATGCATGCGCTGGTTGCCATTCTGGCAGCGGTGATTGAGCGGCAGAGCAGTGGTCAAGGACAATATATTGATATTTCCATGACCGATTGCGCGGCGACATTAAATAATATGGCAGCTTCTGCCAGTCTGGCGGGTAATCAGCACCAGCAGATTGAATCCGGTTACTTAAATGGCGGTACCTTTTATGACTATTATCAGACTCAGGATAATCGCTATTTGTCAGTAGGCAGTTTGGAGCCTCAATTCATGCAAGGTCTGGCACAATTGCTGGATTTGCCGATTATTCTGGAAAAAGGTGCTTCTTTCGCACCTGAAGATCATGCTTTAGTAAAACAGGCGATTCGCGATAAAATAAGATCCCAACCTCTATCTCACTGGCAAGCCTTATTTTCTCAGGCGGATTTCTGTGTCGAACCTGTATTAAAGCTTGATGAAGCCCTGCATTCTGAACTGGCGCAGCAACGTGAATGGGTGGTACAGGTGCCTGTTAAAGCTGATCAGCGGGAGCAAACCGAAGCTCAACTGGCTTGCCCGATCAAGTTTTCAAGATCAACTATGCGATATCAATTTATTGGTCAGGCTTTAGGCGAAACCAAAGAGTGGTAATTGAGCGACTTTCTCATTTTGGTTTATGAAAAAAACTGCTAAAGATTTAAAAAATAAATCATTCACGTTAAAAATCAGAAGAAGCTGATCTAAAGCTTTATATCATTGAAAGTTTGCTAGGCTTATCAATAAAATCGCTATGAAATATGTATAAAAAGCATTTTATTGATAGATTCAATGTCGTTATCCTTGCCGACGATATAATAGAAACTACTAGCTGTACGCCATGTATTTATATACTGATTTCGATCAGCAACTGATTAATGAAC
Source organism: Acinetobacter sp. YH12236 (assembly GCF_013417645.1). Lineage (NCBI taxonomy): Bacteria > Pseudomonadati > Pseudomonadota > Gammaproteobacteria > Moraxellales > Moraxellaceae > Acinetobacter > Acinetobacter sp. YH12236. Next base: position 39,707 of record NZ_VPDM01000027.1, on the reverse strand, counting down.
GTGTTGCACAGTTCCGTGACCAGACGGAACGTTATTTAGCGGGCAAATTGACGGAAGATGAATACCGTCCGCTCCGCCTTCAAAATGGTCTTTATGTACAACGTTATGCGCCTATGTTGCGTATTGCGGTACCTTATGGCCTGATGAATTCTAAACAACTTCGTAAAGTGGCTGATCTGGCGAAAGAGTATGATCGTGGCTATGCACACGTTTCAACCCGTCAGAATATCCAGTTTAACTGGCCTGCACTAGAAAACGTGCCTGATATGCTGGCTGAACTGGCAACCGTGCAAATGCATGCGATCCAGACTTCAGGGAACTGTATCCGTAATACTACCACTGACCAGTATGCAGGTGTGGTGGCAGGTGAAATTGCAGATCCACGTCCGACCTGTGAATTGATCCGTCAATGGTCAACTTTCCACCCGGAATTTGCTTTCCTGCCACGTAAGTTCAAGATTGCGGTATCTGCGCTGGAAGAGATTGACCGTGCAGCAACTTCATTCCACGATATCGGTGTCTATATCGTAAAAAATGAAGCTGGAGAAATCGGTTATAAAATTAAAGTCGGTGGTGGCTTGGGCCGTACGCCAGTAATTGGTAGTTTTATTCGTGACTTCCTACCACGTGAAGACCTGATTGCTTATCTTGAAGCAGTACTACGTGTCTATAACCTGCACGGCCGTCGCGACAACAAATATAAGGCGCGTATCAAAATCTTGGTAAAAGCTCTGACGCCTGAAGTCTTTGCTGAGAAAGTTGAAGCCGAATTTGCACATACTGTTAAAACGTTGAAGATTGATGCTGAAACGCTGGCGAGAATGGATGAAAACTTTACTCCATTTGATTACCAAGATTATGCAGATGAAGACTTCACAGAGCTGTTTGCTCAGTATCCGAAGTTTAAGCAATGGTTCAACATCAATACCAATGCACATAAAGTGAAAGGTTATCGTATTGTCACGATTTCACTGAAACGTGCAGGCATTGCACCGGGTGATGTGACCACTGAGGAAATGAACCTGATTGCAGATCTTGCAGACAAGTACACCTTCGGTGAACTGCGTACGACTCATGAGCAAAATATTGCGCTGGTAGATGTACCACAAAAAGACCTGTTCGAATTGTGGCAGACGCTGGATCAGCATAACCTGGCACGTGCGCATATCGGTTTCTTGACTGACATTATCTGCTGCCCAGGTGGTGACTTCTGCTCACTAGCGAATGCGAAATCCATTCCAATTTCTGAAGCGATTTCACGCCGTTTTGATGATCTGGATACCATTTACAACTTGGGTAAACTGGACCTGAACATTTCAGGTTGTATGAATGCCTGTGGTCATCACCATGTAGGTAACATCGGAATACTGGGTGTAGATAAAAAAGGCGCTGAATTCTATCAGATCACTTTAGGTGGTAATGCGGATCATGATGCCTCTATTGGTGACATTCTTGGGCCATCATTTGCTGCAGAAGTGGTGCCGGATATCGTAGAAGAAATTCTGAATACTTATCTTGACTTGCGTCAGGATGGTGAAGAGTTTATCGATACTTATCGTCGTGTCGGCATTCAACCATTCAAGGAGCGCGCATATGCTTAATACCGCACTACAAGTGCTCTCTAAAGATGGCACAATTGCAGATAACACTTACCAGCTAATTGGTGAAGATGGTATATTGCCACAGGGTGATGTAGTTCTGACTGTAGAGCAGTTAGACCAGATTGCCAATATTTCTGGTAAAAAAGCATTGTACTTAACGGTTGATGCTTCACCTGAAACCAATGAATTTCCGCTTGAGCAACTTGATGCGATTTTTATTGAGTTTGCAGGTTTTAATGATGGCCGTGGTTATTCATTTGCTGCATTGCTTCGCCGTCAAGGTTTCCAGGGTGAGCTGCGTGCGACTGGTGATGTGTTCAAAGATGTCTTGAACTACATGAAGCGTTCTGGTTTCGATACCTTTGTCATTAAAGAAGGTAAAGATATTCAGGAAGCAGCTGCAGGTTTGGGTGATTTTACCAATCCTTACCAAGCTTCTACAGCAGTACCGACGCCGAATTATCAAACTGGGGCTTAATTCACCTTCAACTAAAAAAGCCTCCATCTGGAGGCTTTTTTGTATTTAAATCTTAGGGTGCACGTTCTTCAAGTAGGCAGTTAATCATCCATTGCACTCCGAATTGATCCGTAAAGGCACTATAAAGCGCACCCCAAAAGGTTTTTTCTAAAGGCATTTCGATTTGACCATTCACCGATAAAGCTTCATAGAGTCGTTTGGCTTCATCCTGTTCATTGGCACTTAAAATAATCGCAATATAGTGATTAGTACCCTTACTAAATGCTGGTGTATTTTCAGTACAGAGTTTGTCATTGATATCAGAGCCCATGAGCTCTGTGTATTCATTAATTGGAAGTGAGATATGCAAAATCAGATTTTTTTCTTCATCTGATAAATCAATTCCTTGCTGTCCAGGCGTATCTCCATAACGGGTTAGACTGGAAAATTCGCCACCAAATACCGAACGATAAAAGGTAAAGGCAGCTTCGGTTTCACCCTGGAAATTGAGATAGTGATTAAGTCGCATGCAGGATTCCTTTTCTTATTCTGAATCCCTTTAATTTACGCCCTGAATTGAATCTGATTGATAAAGAAGCTTTATGAAAATGTAATTAAAAGAATTTACTTTATGGATAGATAATAAAAAAATGAAATATTTATAAAATAAAAAGAGGGCTATAAAAGCCCTCTCTACGAATTGATTATAAAAGAATTAGATCAGTTCGATTGCGACCGCAGTTGCTTCACCACCGCCAATACATAGCGCAGCGATACCACGTTTACCGCCTGTACGTTTCAATGCATGAATCAAGGTCAGGATAATACGTGAACCTGTAGAACCAACCGGGTGACCGAGCGCACATGCACCACCATTGATGTTGACTTTTTCAGGATCAAGCTTGAACTCATCCATTGGGCACATGGTGACCATAGCAAACGCTTCATTGATTTCCCAAAGGTCAACTTCCTCAGCTTTCCAGCCAGTTTTATCCAGAACTTTCTGAATCGCACCCACTGGCGCAATCGTGAATTCAGATGGATGCTGGGAGTTTGAAGCATAAGCAATGATTTTAGCCAAAGGCGCTAAACCTTTAGTTGCTGCATTGTCGCTTGAAGTCAGCACAAGGGCAGAGGCACCGTCTGAAATAGAGCTGGCATTTGCTGCCGTAATGGTCCCGTCTTTTGCAAAAGCAGGACGTAAAGTTGGAATCTTGTCAATATTGGCATTGAAAGGTTGTTCGTCCTTATCAACGACCACATCACCTTTACGAGTGGAAACAGTGACTGGCACGATTTCATCAGCAAAGTAGCCTTCATTGACTGCAGTTTGAGCACGTTTCAGTGAACGGATTGCAAACTCATCCATCTGTTCACGTGTATAGCCTTTTGTATTCGCCATATCTTGAGCAAATGAGCCCATCAGGCGACCAGTTTCAGCATCTTCCAGACCATCGAGGAACATATGATCCTTGATTTCACCATGACCCATACGGAAACCGCCACGTGCTTTTGGCAATACATATGGCGCATTGGTCATGGATTCCATACCACCAGCAACTACATAAGTTGCAGAACCTGCCTTAATCATATCTGCCGCTTGCATAACTGCTTTCATGCCTGAACCACATAATTTATTGATGGTGACGGCACCTGTAGAATCAGGCAGACCCGCTTTACGCATCGCTTGACGGGCAGGACCTTGTTTTAAACCTGCCGGGAGTACACAACCCATAATGACTTCTTCAATATCGGTTGGCTGCAAGCCTGAACGCGCAATCGCTTCTTTGATGGTGGCAGCGCCTAGCTCAGGTGCAGTAACGCTAGCCAAGCTACCTTGAAAGCCGCCCATCGCTGTACGTGCGCCATTGACAATTACGATGTCAGTCATTGTTATATCTCCCTATAAGTTTTGATCATTTTTTCTCGAACCTAAGCAGTATATTGAAAAAAGTACAGGATTAAAGTCCTAATCTGGATAAATCATAGACTCTAGGGTTTTATTAACAGGAGGCCAGATGTTCGATTCGGATATGTCCCATTTTATTCAAGACAATACGTTGCTGAGATGCAAGGTGAGTAGAACAATAATAAAAGCTGCCATTCGATCCAATTGGTAAAGCCGTCTGGGCTTGATAAGTTACGTTCGGCATACTTAAAGCACCTCGCCAACTCAAGTTACCGTATTTAAGATTAAGTTGTTCAATGTGTAAAATTTGTTCGTCATTGTCGACTTGACGATTACGGTTTTTATCAATAAATACCAGCAAATTTTTATTCCATTGGTTTGCTTGGCAGGTTAATGAATCTTGACTGGGACAAATCACAATATTCTGGTGAAACACAGCTGCCTGGCTGCGTGCATAACGATTGGTTGCTGTAAGTTTCATCGGAATATTTTTGGCTTCCTGCTTGGATAAATAATCATGAAAATAAGGCAAGGCAATTGTGACCACAATTGCGATAAGGGCAATACAGATAATTAACTCAACAATAGTGAACGCTCTTGTTATCTTTTTATACATAGAGTTACCTGATTTATATATTATTTTTATTTGAAACATGCTATTAATTGTGCGTTTTTTATGCTTAATTGAGCGAGTAAGCAATGCCTTACTCAAAATTCAAAAAGGCGCTTAAAAATAAATTGGCAATGACAATAGGCGATTCACAACAAAAAATTGAGTAAAAAATTACTGAATTACAACGGAAATTGTAAGTAATTTTGTCAATAATTTACTTGATTAGATTAATCAAGCACTTGGAAAAATAATAAAGTGTTTGTATGATGCGCAGTGAATAGCTTAAAAATAACACTGGGGTAAAAAAAGCCTATCTCAGAATGGCCTATTAGAAGGCTTGAGCTTGAACAACAATTGTTATCTCTGGAGGATAAATCCATGAAAATGAGTCGTATTGCTTTAGCAATGCTTGTAGCTGCTCCTTTTGCTGCTGCAAACGCAGGCGTAACTGTTACTCCATTAATGTTAGGTTATACTTGGCAAGACACCCAACACAACAATGGCGGTGATGATGGCGAACTAACAACTTCTGGTGAAATGGAAGATGATCTATTTGTTGGTGCTGCAATTGGTGTTGAACTAACTCCATGGTTAGGTTTTGAAGCTGAATATAGCCAAGTTAAAGGCGATATGCGAGATCTACCAGGTGCTGAATACAAAGGCCAGAACATTGCAGGTAATTTCTATGCAACTTCTGACGTATTTACTGGCAACTATGACAGCAAAATCAAGCCATATGCATTGTTAGGTGCTGGTCACTACAAATATGAGTTTGACGGTGCTTCAGAAACTGCTTTAGGTCGTACTGGTCGTGGTTTTGAAGAAGAAGGTACACTAGGTAATGCTGGTATCGGTGCATTCTGGCACATCAACGATGCTTTAGCGCTACGTACTGAAGCTCGTGGTACTTATCACTTTGACGAAAAATTCTGGAACTATACAGCACTTGCTGGTCTTAACGTAGTTTTAGGTGGTCGTTTGAAACCAGCTGCTGACGTTGTAGAAGTTGCTCCAGTTGAGCCAGTAGCTCCAGTAGCTCCAGCACCACAAGAGTTGACTGAAGACCTGAACATGGAACTTCGCGTGTTCTTTGATACGAATAAATCAAACATCAAAGACCAATACAAACCAGAAATCGCGAAAGTTGCTGAGAAGCTAGTTGAATATCCAAACGCAACTGCTCGTATCGAAGGTCACACAGACAGCACTGGTCCACGTGCATTGAACGAACGTTTATCTCTAGCTCGTGCTAACTCTGTTAAATCTGCACTTGTTAACGAATACAACGTAGATGCATCTCGTTTGTCTACTCAAGGTTTCGCTTGGGATCAACCGATTGCTGACAACAACACTAAAGAAGGTCGTGCTATGAACCGTCGTGTATTCGCGACAATCACTGGTAGCCGTACTGTTCTAGCTGAACAACCAGCTGCTCAATAATTCGTTATTGAACAGTGATTAAAAAAAGCGACTCTTTGAGTTAATGCCAGTCAGTTAAGCAAATTTTAGTAAAATGTAGTAAAAATGAGTGTATGTAAATACGCTCATTTTTTTATGTCTTTATCTGAACATTTAGAATCCACTCTTGAACATTCTCTCCCATCACTCAACCATTTTTGTGAACTTATTGATTTAAATTGGATTGAAACAAGCCTGCATCAAACAGGTAAGGCATCAATCAGAAGGAGAAAATTACCTGCTGAGCATGTGGTTTGGCTTGTTATTGGGCTTGCCTTGTTTCGAAATCAACCCATCAGCTATGTTGTAGAGCAATTAAACCTCGTGTTTGGTACAACAGAATATTGTGTTCCTAGTGCAGCAGTCCAAGCACGACAACGTTTAGGACAAGAGCCTTTAAGTACCTTATTCTCTCTGCTCAGCCAAGCATGGTTTGATGAAACACAGCAACAATATTCAAACTTTCAAGGACTTAGCATATGTGCTGTTGATGGGGTGGTTTGGTCTATGCCGCTGACCGAAGAGAACTTTAATCATTTTGGCTCATCTAAAGGTAAAACTGCTGTAGCACCTTACCCACAAGTGAGAGCCACGTGCCTAGTCAATACCAATACCCATGAAATCATAGATGCCCAAATAGGCAGTATGGATCAGGGTGAACTCACATTAGCAAATCAATTATCTCCTCCAGCACAAAGTATTACATTATTTGATCGAGCTTATTTCTCTGCTGATTTTCTAATAGGGTGGCAAACACGTGCAGAATCAAGTCATTGGCTGATGCGAGCAAAAGATAATTTACGTTATGAAATTATTAAACGGAATTCCCCACATGATTTTCATATCAGGATGCCAATATCACCTAGAGCCAAGAAGCTTAACCCAACGTTAGGGGATTATTGGGAGGCACGTTTGATTGAAGTTGAGCAGGCAGGAAAAATCAGACGTTACATTACTTCATTATTAGATTCAAAGACATACCCACTTATAGCCTTGGCAAAGTTATATGCTCAGCGTTGGGAAATTGAAATGTGTTACCGAGAAATTAAAAGCAATTTGCAGAAAGGTAAGCTCTTAAGAAGCAAGCAACCAGACTTAATTTATCAAGAATTATGGGGTGTCTTGATTGCCTATAATGTTCTGAGACGACAAATGAAACATATGGCTCAACGAGCTAAAGTAAGTCCTTTGAGAATCAGTTTTCATATTGCATCTATTGCCCTTCTTAATTTACTCAGATTCGACTCTTTGGCTTCTGCAGGTAATCTCCCCAAACATCTGGAAAGTTTAATGGAGAAATCTAATCGGTATGTTATACCTGAGAGAAGAGTGAGGAGTTATCCAAGGGTTGTAAAAGGAAAACCTCAAAAATACCCAAGAAAAAGCCAGTCAATCTCTTAACTGACTGGCATTAACTCTTTGAGTCGCTTTTTTTATGGCTGTTTTTTGCATACACTTGGTGCTCGAAACTGATTTGGAGTTAAAGCATGAGTATAGAACTCCCTCAAGACTTACAAAGTCTGGAAGCTAATAGTGGTATATATGCAATCTGGATGATCTTTCATCATTATGGAATAGATCTGCATATTCCTGATCTGGTGCAATTGACACAGTATAATGATGAGATGGGAGCTTCAAGTATTGCACTCGCTGTTGCACTTAAAACACTAGGGCTTGATGTTGAATTTTTTACAGAAACTGATCCCGATAAACAGCCGCTTGAAATCCAGTTTTATCAAAAAGCACAAGAACTCAAAGTGTCTGTTCATGAATATCCACTTTCTTATACAGATATTCAAAAATCAGTAGATAAAGGCCGTTTTGTAATCGTGTTCTACGATACGCTGGAAGGGGTAGGGAACCATTCATTAATTTATGAAATCAATGAAAAAGAAATCAGTTTCTTTGATAGTTTTAATGCTATGTCTAAAGAAGTTTTCGAACAGCAGCGTCGAGTAGAAGGTATTTGTCAGCAAGTCATCGTGATTGATGACCGTAATTTTGTCATGCGTCATAGCTGATTTCAGAATATAAAAAAGCAGCTACTTGAGCTGCTTTTTTAATAAAGGTGAGAACTTAGTCTTTTTCAATATTCATCGGTCGAACATCCATCTCCTGATAGGAAACCAGTTTGGTTTTATATTTCCACTTATAACCCAGCCAGATCACCAGGAATAATAAAATACCGATATAAGTAGAAAGGACAGCCAACCACTCACCATCTAGGATAGCTTGATAATTTTGACCTAGAACAACAATTGAACAAAGGACGAAGGCAAACCAAGGCGCGAACGGGAAGAATTTAGCTCTATAGGCCAGACCTTCAAGTTGATAGCCTTGAGCCAGATAACCTTTACGGAAGCGGTAATGTGAGATCGCAATCCCGAGCCAGACAATGAAGCCACACATACCTGACATATTCAGCAACCAGTTAAAGACTTCCTGCTCGCCAAAGAATGTGGTCAAGAAGCATAGTGCCGCAATCGCCGTGGTCGCATACAGGGCATTCATCGGTACACCGCGTGAATCCAGATGGGCAAACAGCTTAGGCGCACTGCCTTTACGTGCCATATCGAACAGCATACGGGTCGAAGAATACATGCCTGAGTTACCTGCAGACAGAATCGCAGTCAGAATTACCGCATTCATCATACTGGCTGCAAAAGCAAAACCTGCTTTCTCATACAATAAAGTGAATGGAGAAAGGGCAATATCTTCAGTTGCAGCTGCCTGTAAGAGACGCGGATCATTATAAGCAACCAATGTACCGATAATGAAAATACATACGATATAGAACAGCAGGATTCGCCAGAAGATTTGCTTGATCGCGACTGGAATGGTTTTTTGCGGATCTTTAGATTCACCAGCGGCTACACCAACCATCTCGGTTCCCTGGAATGAGAATCCGGCAATCATGGCAACACCAATCAAGGCCTGGAAACCGCCTACAAAAGGCGCTTCACCTACGCTCCAGTTTGCAAATGCCGAAACACCCGGTGTGAGCATGATCTTGGCAATCATCCAGATCCCGATGATGATAAAGGCAATAATCGCCAGTACTTTCACCAATGAGAAGAAGAATTCTGACTCACCAAAACCTTTTACTGTGAGAGCATTAATTCCAAAGATCACAGCGAGGAAGATCGCACTCCAGTAAAAGCCGGGAATATCAGGGAACCAGAATTTCATAATGAACTGTACGGCAACCAGTTCAAAGGCAACGGTAATCGCCCAGTTGTACCAGTAGTTCCAGCCTAAAGCGAAACCAAAACCACCTTCGACATATTTGGTGCCGTAGGTAAAGAATGCGCCCGAGGTCGGATTATGAGTCGCAAGTTCTCCAAGGCTGGTCATCAAGAAATAAATCATTACGCCAATCAGGGCATAGGCGAGAAGTGCGCCACCCGGGCCTGCGCTGGCAATAGTCGCACCTGAGGCCAGGAATAAACCTGTACCGATAGACCCGCCAATCGCGATCATATTGAGATGACGAGCACCAAGCTTACGCTGCAGCTGCACGCTGTTCTGAGTTTCGCTCATCATGATTCCTTAGCATTTTTTTGAGTGCTGGCGAAGAGCACTTTAAAACCTTGTTGATCAGTTTTGACTGTACATTGGCCAAAACTTTGTTCAATTAAAATTGGATAATTTAAGAAACGGTTTGCCACAATCCATAATTCCCCGCCAGACTTGAGATGACGACGCGAAGTCTTGCATAAAGTTTCGCTGGCCGCATAATTGGTCTGGATTCCCTGATGGAAAGGAGGATTGCTGACAATGGCATGTAAAAAGAGCGGTGCATCTTCAATACCTGACACAGCTTTAATTTCCAGCTGCTGAGGACTGAGCTGATTTTTCTCAAATGTCATTTGAGTAGAAGCCAAGGCAAAGGCATCCACGTCCAGAGCAAAAATACGGTTCTCAGGATTCAGTTTGGCTAAATAAGCACTGATCACGCCTGCACCACAGCCAAAGTCGGCAATCTTGCCTGAGGTCACCTGAGATAAATAGGGTAAGAACACCGCTGTTCCTACATCCAGATGATCCTGACTGAATACACCTGGAAGTGCACAAATCTGCAAATCACCTTTTGGTGTGGCCACTGTATAGGTCTGTGCCCAATCTGCCAACGCTTTTGCTTCGACCGTGCAGTCTAGAGTCAATTGCCACAATTGGCAATGTCGTGCGCTGTCGAGCTTGATGAGTTTACCATAAGCCTGTAGCTGCTTTGCCGCACGCTCTACGCCACCTTTCTTTTCACCGACCAGAAAGACACTGCTGCCTTGTTTTAATCGGGCTGCAATATTGTGAATCAGATAATTCAATAATTCTTTTGATTTAGGTACGAAAATAACTGCCTGATCAAATTCCTGATCAGGAAATTCTGCGCCGAAATGAATCTGGGCCTGCTGTGACTGGAAATATTGAAAATCATTATAATTCCATGTCCAAACAAAGGGCTGGATAGATTCACCACATTCAGCAAGAAGCTCATCGGTCGGGGCATTTACCAGCAATACGCGACCAGACAAATAATCATATTGTCTTAATAAAACTTCGCTTTTAGGATCCATAGATCTTTCTCCAATAGAAAAAACACTGTCCGAGTCCAACTCAGACAGTGTTCTTTGGACATGAAATTACTTCTTTACTTCAGGAAGTACAATATTCAATATGAGGGCTGCAATACCGCCTGTCGCAACACCGGAACTAAAGATGTTACGGAATAATTCAGGAAGATGTTCCAGAATCTGAGGTACCTGTGCAACGCCTAAGCCAAGTGCAAGCGAGATTGCAATGATCAGCAGGGCACGACGGTCTAAGTGAATACCAGACAGGATATTAATCCCAGATGCAGCGACTGCACCAAACATCACCATCACTGCGCCACCAAGCACAGCTTGAGGAACGGCTTGGATCACACCTGCAACAGCAGGCAGTAGACCTAGAATCACAAGGAGTGCTGCGATCCATATCCCAACATAACGGCTAGCTACACCAGTCAATTGAATCACACCATTATTTTGTGCGAAAACTGAACTTGGGAAGGTATTAAATAAGCCTGCAAGCAGAGAGTTAGCACCATTCACTAACACACCACCTTTAATGCGATTCATCCAGGTTTGACCATCCACTGGCTGATTCGATAATTTTGATGTTGCGGTAATATCACCAATGGCTTCTAGTGAAGTCACCAGGTAAATGAATGCCATTGGAATGAATAAGCTCCATGAGAAGCTTAAACCAAAATGCATTGGGGTAGGAATCTGAACCAGAGGTGCATCTTTTAAGCCATCAAAGTTTAAATGACCCATAAAGCCTGCAAGGATGTAACCCACGACTAAGGCAATCAGGATGGCAGAACTTTTTACCCATGTAATACGTACACGGTTGAGTAAAATAATTAAAGCCAAAACCGTACATGACATGATGAGGTTATCTGCATTGGCAAAGGTTTTATCGCCCATCGCCTGATAACCACCACCCATTGAAATTAAACCTTCTTTGATTAAGGTTAAGCCAATAAGTAGTACCACAATACCTGTAACCAGTGGTGTAATCAGTTTTTTCACCCACGGTAAGATTCGTGATACACCCATTTCAATGAATGAACCCACGATTACCACACCAAAGATAGATGCCATCACTGCTTCTACAGGTGTACCTGCCGCAACCATTGCAGAACCAATACCGATAATAGGACCAATAAAGTTAAAGCTGGTTCCTTGTACAATCAGTAGACCTGCACCAAATGGGCCGACTTTTTTACATTGTAAAAAGGTTGCGATACCAGAGATCACCAATGACATCGAAAGAATCATATTGGTGTCTTCTTTTGACACACCAAGTGCTAAACAGATCAGCAGACCCGGCGTCACAATTGGGACAATAATGGCCAATAAATGTTGAAACGCAGCGAGAAAAGCAATAAAAGGTTTTGGTCGATCATTCAATCCATAGACTAAATCGAGTTGATCTTTTGCTTCGGGAGATTGGTTTAAATCAGACATGCGGCACTGAAAATTAAGGCTAGGTGGCGCTATTCTAATCTGTTTACACAGCTTTACAAAACCAAAAGCGTGCCAGTCGTCAAAAAAAATGCGATTGTCAATAAACTGTCACTACTAAAATCTATATTTTTTCTGTATAATTTGCCCTCAAACTTTAGGCGTATCGAATTCACATGTCAGATATTAAAACTCTCCGTAACATTGCCATCATCGCGCACGTCGACCATGGTAAAACTACTCTTGTAGACAAACTTTTACAGCAATCAGGTGCTCTTGGCGATCGCGCAGGTGAGATCGAACGTGTAATGGATTCTGGCGCTATTGAAAGTGAACGTGGTATTACCATTCTTGCAAAAAACACTGCAATCAAATGGTTAGACAAGCGTACTAACACTGAATACCGTATCAATATCGTGGATACCCCGGGACACGCCGACTTCGGTGGTGAAGTAGAACGTGTAATGTCAATGGTTGACTGCGTACTTCTTCTTGTTGACTCTCAAGAAGGCCCAATGCCACAAACTCGTTTTGTAACGCAAAAAGCGTTCGCACGTGGTTTGAAACCAATCGTAATTATTAACAAAGTCGACAAGCCAAACGCTCGTCCAGACTGGGTAATTGACCAAGTATTCGATTTGTTCGACAACCTTGGTGGTTCTGACGAACAGTTAGACTTCCCAGTTGTATATGCTTCAGGTCTTCGTGGTGTGGCTGGTCCATCTCCAGAAGAACTTGCTGAAGACATGACTCCATTGTTCGAAACAATTGTAGACATCGTTGAACCACCAGCGGTTGACGTTGATGGTCCATTCCAAATGCAAGTGTCTTCACTTGACTATAACAGCTTCGTAGGTGTTATCGGTGTTGGTCGTATTCAACGTGGTTCAGTGAAATTAAACACTCCTGTAACTGTAATCGACAAAGACGGTAAAACACGTAACGGTCGTATCTTAAAAATCATGGGTTACCATGGTTTAGAGCGTATCGATGTTGAATCAGCTTCTGCTGGTGACATTGTTTGTGTAACGGGTATTGATGAACTTCATATCTCTGACACAATCTGTGATCCAAAAGCAGTTGAAGCTTTACCTGCACTTTCTGTAGACGAACCTACAGTATCGATGACTTTCCAAGTAAACAACTCACCGTTTGCTGGTAAAGAAGGTAAATTCGTAACTTCACGTAATATCCGTGAACGTCTAGATCGTGAATTGATTCACAACGTAGCATTACGTGTTGAAGATACTGACAGTCCTGACCGTTTCAAAGTATCTGGTCGTGGTGAGCTTCACCTTTCAGTTCTTATTGAAAACATGCGTCGTGAAGGCTTCGAAATGGGTGTATCACGTCCACAAGTAATCATCAAAGAAATTGATGGTGAAAAACAAGAGCCATACGAAAACGTAACGTTTGACGTTGAAGAGCAGCACCAAGGCGCTGTAATGGAACAAATGGGTCACCGTAAAGGTGAAATGACCAATATGGAAGTTGACGGTAAAGGCCGTATCCGTATTGAAGCAACAGTTCCTTCACGTGGTTTGATTGGTTTCCGTTCTGAATTCTTAACTATGACTTCAGGTACAGGTATCATGACTTCAAGCTTCTCGCACTACGGTCCAATGAAACAAGGTACTGTTGCGAAACGTCAAAACGGTGTGTTGATTTCTATGGTTCAAGGTACTTGCTTGGGCTATGCACTATTCAGCTTACAAGACCGTGGCCGTCTATTCGCTAAACCTCAGTTAGAAGTTTATGAAGGTATGATCGTTGGTATTAACTCACGTTCAGACGACATGACTGTTAACCCAACTAAAGCGAAACAGCTAACTAACGTACGTGCTTCTGGTACTGATGATGCGTTGACTCTTGTTCCGCACATTGAATTTACGCTTGAACAAGCGCTTGAATTCATTGAAGACGACGAATTAGTTGAAGTAACACCTAAGTCAATCCGTATCCGTAAACGCTGGTTGACTGAAAACGAACGTAAACGTAACCGTAACGGTTAATTTTACAGTTTCAAAAAAACCGCTGACTTAGGTTAGCGGTTTTTTTATTGGGTAGAAATTACATACACTTAATAAATTAGTTTTAAATAGAAATCCCTAACTAATGTATAATCCATCACAAAATTGTATAAAAATACTGGTGACTTTATGAGCATTATTCAAGAATTTAAAGAATTTGCGGTAAAAGGCAATGTCATGGATCTCGCAGTGGGTGTGATCATTGGCGGTGCTTTTGGTAAAATTATCGATTCTATGGTGAAAGATATCATCATGCCTGTCGTGAGCTGGATCTTGGGTGGTGATGTTGATTACTCTAACTGGTTTGTCGTGTTAGGCGATAATCCAAATAATGTGACCAATCTGGCTGAAGCACAGGCAGCCGGTCTGAATGTCTTTGCTTATGGTAATTTCTTGACCATTCTCATTAACTTCCTGTTATTGGCATGGGTTGTATTCTGGTTGGTGAAACTGATGAACAAACTGCGCCGTGATAAAGCAGAAGAAGCAGCGCCTGAACCTGAAGCGACTCCGGAAGATATTGCATTGTTACGTGAAATTCGTGATGAGCTAAAAAAACGTCCGGAAGCTTAAGCTTTTGGAGTAAATAAAAAAACGGCGTATAAGCGCCGTTTTTTTATTTTCTGACCTCTCCCTAACCCTCTCCTGAGAGGAGAGGGAACCCTAAAGGAATTAAAAATCCATCCGAAACTTAATTTCGACCAAATGAAAACCGAACTGACTTTTGATTGGGCCATGTAGAACATGTTCTGCAGCGGTAAAAACCAGTTTATCAATCACTGGAACGAGTTGGCCTTTTTTTACTTCACCGAGCTCACCACCGCGTTTAGCAGAGTTGCAAGTCGAGTACTGTTTGGCAATCTTAGAAAAATCTGCACCTGCTAGAATTTTCTTTTTGAGTTGTTCGGCAGTATCTTTATCCTTAACCAGAATATGACGGACAATTGCAGTCTTCATGATTTCTTACCTCGTACGGCAGCCATGCGCTTAGGTGAAAGTTTTACCTTTTTCAGCGGCTGGCATTCAGGACAATAGACGGATGCGCGCTGGCCGAGTTTGATATTTTCCAGTGTGGTTTCGCAGTTCACGCACATTTCTCCTGCACGGCCATAAGCCAGCAGCGTCTGTTGGAAATAACCATTTTCTCCCATGGCATTGGTATAGTCGCGTAAGGTAGAACCACCTAAGTCAATCGCCTGTTTTAAAATACGCTTGATCTCAACCACCAGTTTTTCAATCTGTTCGAAACTCAAACTTGAGGCTGGCTGGGCTGGATGAATACCCATATTGAACAGGCTTTCAGTTGCATAGATATTGCCTACGCCGACCACGAAATGGTTATCCATAATTGCAACTTTGGTGCCAACGTTTTTATTTTTTAGTTTTTCAAATAGATATTCGGCATTAAAAGCATCGCTTAATGGCTCCGGCCCAAGCGTATCAATCAGTTTGCTTTGTGATTGAGCGTCTAACCAGAGAATACAGCCGAAACGGCGCGGGTCATGGTAACGCAGCTGAATCTCTTCAAACTGAATAATCAGATGATCATGCTTGCGCAATTCTTCATTGGCTTCACACAAGCGAAAGCTGCCTGACATACCCAGATGCCAGAGCATCGTATCCTGTTCAAATTGCGCCAGAATATATTTAGAACGACGCGTAAGCTGAATCAGGCGCTGTCCTTGCAGACGGGCGAGATCATCAGGAATCGGCCAACGTAAACTAGGCTGACGCACTTCAACTTTTAACACTTGCTGATTAAGAAGGGGAAGGAGGCTGGTTTTGGTGGTTTCAACTTCAGGTAATTCAGGCATAACACTTGGTAGCTATTATCATGTGGCTAATATTGGGTGTTTTAAGTCTGAATGCAAGTCCTGTTTGAATAGAAATTATGGGCAGGATATTCAAAAATATTTGAACAATTGGTTAAAAAATAAACTTTAATATTGAGCAGGTTTTAGATCCAAATAATAAAAATAGGAAGTATATTGTTTGATTTTTAGTATTTAACTTACTGAAAAATATAAATTCTATAGAATTTATTGTTATATAAAATATCTTTTCTTATAACTTAAAGTTTTACCAATAATAAAAAAATTGCTGCGTTTTTAAGTGAAAAGTTATGTAACGTTCTGTATCAAGTCATACAGGGCATGCATCAGGCTGCCTTTACTCTCTCCATATGTTTAGGTTTTATATGAAAAAGTTAAGTCTAGCTTTATTGCCATTGATGGCAGCCATGACCTCTGCTCAGGCTGAATCTGCATTTGATCCTCAAGGACAGTACCTATTAGGTGACTGGAATGGAAAACGTACTGAACTTGCTCAACAAGGTGTCAAGTTTGAAGCAAACTTACTGACAGATACAGCGTATCTGGCTGATGGCGGACGTAATGAAGGGGCTGATCCTCTAACTTCTGCACAGTTATGGCTCGGTACACAGTTAGATATGGAAAAACTGGCTGGCTGGGATGGCGTAACTGTTCGTGCAGTGGCGACTGCGCGTCAGGGTCAAAGTACATCGGTACGTGATTTACAAGGTGATGCAGCTCAATGGGCCAATGTTCAAGGGACATTTGGCCGTGGTAACCAGGACAGCCGTTTAACCGAACTTTCAATTGAAAAGAACTATAAGAATCAAGGACTGAGCATTAAAGCTGGTCGTCTGGGTCTCGGTATGGACTTTAATGTGATGGCCTGTGATTTTGCCAGTACAGCATTTTGTGCTGCGCAGATGGGTAAATGGCAGGGCAATATCTGGATGAATACCCCAGTCGCACAATGGGGTGCACGTGTAAAACAGCAGTTAAATCCTGAAGTTGCTGTACAAGTCGGTGTTTATGAATTTAATCCTGATAACGGCAATGGTGCTAAAGAAGGTCAGGGCTGGAGTCTGGATACCGACAATGCTGATGGTGTGACCATTCCTGCAGAAGTAATCTGGACACCAAAATCATCGGTAAATGGTTTGCCTGGCAGCTATCGTGTAGGCGGTATGTATAACACTGCTGATGATGTTGCCAACCAGAAAGATGTTGCGACAGGTGAAGGAAAAAACCGCACCTTTGCGGGCTGGTTAGCTGTAGAGCAGCAATTGACTTCAACGGGTAATGACCGTCAGGGTTTACACTCATTCGCTAACTTTACCTGGCATGATCGTGATACCAATAAAGTAGATAATTCACAACAGTTGGGTCTGAAATATATTGGTTTGGTGGATAGCCAGCCGAATGATATATTGGGTTTAGCGGTTAACCGTGTACATGTAAATGACCGCTTTGCAGATTCACGTCCAATTTATGATGCGAGTGCCGAATACAATATCGAACTCAACTACAGCTATAACGCAACAAAATGGCTGATGCTACGTCCAAACCTGCAATACGTTATAAATCCGGGGTCTAGCAATCAAGTGGATAATGCATTGGTGTTAGGTTTGACTACACGAGTGATCTTCTAAAAAGAATTTAATCACGTTATAAATAAACAGGCTCATCAGAGCCTGTTTTTTATTTTTTGGTAAAAAGTTCTGAAAAGCCACTTCACAAAAAGAGGGAATACCGCGTGTCACTACTATTTCAGCCGGTTCAGTTTGGATCATTGCAACTTAAAAATAAAATTGTGATTGCCCCGATGTGTCAGTACTCTGCAACCGAGCAAGGTGAAATCACTTACTGGCATGAACAACAATGGGCCAATTATGCCTTATCCAGTGCAGGTCTTTGCATTGTGGAAGCCACCGCTGTACAACCTGAAGGTCGCATCAGTTATGCCGATTTAGGGCTTTGGAATGACCAGCAGGCCAGCCAGATCAAAACCTTATTGCAAAAGGTCAAGTCAATTTCTCCTATGCCTTTTGCAATTCAACTCGCACATGCAGGCCGTAAAGCTTCTACAGATAAACCTTGGGGTGGCAAAGGGCAGTTCGCCCCAGATCATTCACTCGGTTGGCAAACTGTCTCTGCCAGTGATATTCCTTTCCAGACTCATGAACATCCACCTAAGTCTTTAAGTGTTGATGAAATCCAGCAAGTAATTCAGGATTTTGCAGCCAGTGCAAAGCGGGCGGTTGAAGCTGGCTTTGCACTGATTGAACTACATGCAGCACATGGTTATTTACTGCATCAGTTCATGTCACCGTTATCGAATCATCGTCAGGATCAATATGGCGGTTCATTTGAAAACCGTATTCGTCTGACGCTTGAAGTATTTGAAGCAATAAAAGCCGCCGTACCAGAAGGTTTTCCAATTGGTGTTCGTATCTCAGCAACGGACTGGATGGATGGCGTAGAAAGTTGGGATGTAGAATCTTCAGTCGAACTATCCAAAGAACTGGAGAAACTGGGTGCAGTCTATATTCACGTTTCGAGTGCAGGTTTACATGTAGATCAGAAAATTGATGTGCATCCGAATTATCAGGTCCCTTTTGCTGAAGCGATTAAAAAGGACGTGAATATTCCAGTCATTGCTGTGGGTTTGATTACCGATGCACAGCAGGCAGAAGGCATACTGGAGTATAAACAGGCTGATGCGATCGCGATTGCACGTGCCTTGCTTTATGATCCACGCTGGCCTTGGCATGCCGCAGTAACGCTGGATGAAAAAATAGCAATTTCTCCACAATATTTACGTTCTGCACCGCATGGCTTAAATCAGTTGTTTGAATCGTTTTAAGGCTATTTTTTCTTAGAAAGGCTTATAATAACGCATCTCAAACAACAGGACATTTCATATGATTATTGCGGTAATTGTGCCCATATTTTTATTATTGGCACTAGGTTACCTGAGTGTGAAATGTCAAATTCTAAAAAAAGAACAGGTCGAAATGGTAGGGGCCTTTGTCATCAAAGTGGCCTTGCCGTTACTGTTCTTCCAGTTTTTAGCCTCTAAAGATCTGCATGAAATCTGGTATTTTGAATACTTTGCGGTCTATACCTCTGTCACTTTATTACTTTATGGTTTCAGCTTCTGGCTGATGCACCGTCAGTTCCGGAATACCTCTTCACATAGCGCTGTTCTGTCCTTAGGGGCAGCAATGTCCAATACCGGATTGATCGGTACAGCAGTACTCACTTTATTGGTGGGACAGCATGCAATGACCTATACCTCATTGGTGGTCATTATTGAAAGCATGATTCTGATACCGATGGTCTTGATCCTGGCTGCACTCGGTACCCAACATCAAGCCAATCTGGGTAGTCTTGTGAAAAGTACCATTCTCATGCTGTTCAAGAACCCTTTATTTATGGGGGTGATGCTGGGTATGGCCTGTGCGATTTTTGAAATTCGCTTGCCAATTTATCTGGACCAGGTCTTTGCCATGATTGGACAGACTGCCTCACCTTTGGCGCTGTTTGCGATTGGTGGCGGAATCGTGGGCATGAGCCTGAAATATGTGAATCTGCAAAGTTTCTATTTGGTATTTTCCAGCAATATCCTGATGCCGATTCTGATGTATCTGGGTCTTAGTCGACTGACTCAGCTGAGTCAGGAAATGATCTATGCTGGGACTTTGATTGCAGCACTGCCTATGCCAACGATTTTCGGTATGTTAGGACAAGCATACGGCCTTAATGAGCGAACCTTAACCCCTTTATTGATGAGTACTATCGCAGGTTTCGTGGTTGCCAGTGGCCTTATTACTTTGTGGTGGAGTTAAACAAGCTGGCTTATAAATCTATAGCCCATAAAAAAGCTCCTGTTGGAGCTTTTTTATTTTGATCAGACCTGATCAACTTTTTTTGGCAGGTGCTTTTTTCTGTTCAGAAATCATTTTATCCACTGCTGCTAGAGATTCTCTGGCCTTTGGGATATTTTCCTGTGCCAGGGCTGCAAAGATCTTTTTCGCTTCAGGCAGGTTTTGCGGAACAATACTACCGTTGGCAAACATATTCCCAATCGCCATCAGGGCGGGGATATAGCCTTTTTTCGCCAGATCCTGAATACTGCTCAAGCCTTGCTGGATCGGCTTTTCATTCTTGGTTTTAAAGCCGTTGCTGATGTCATATAAGGCTTTGGCATGAATGGCCGGCATATTACCCTTGCTAATCAGAGGCTGTAATTTTTTCAAAGCCTGCTGGTCAGAAGCTGTTGTACCTTCAGCAAATAAAAGTATCGCCAGATCTACCGTCGCTTCATCGAAATTGGCTGCCGATGCACGTTCCAGGTATTGTTTGGCTTTGCCCAAATCCTGCTTAAGGCCTAAAGTACCACCGGTATAATTCTTGCCCAGTACATAGTTGGCCACTGGATAACCTTTGCTGGCGGCCTGCTCATATAGCTGAATAGCCTTTTTTTCGTCCTTGGCAGTGCCTTGGCCAGTTTGCGTTAAATAGCCTAAGTTATAGATAGCCTGTGCATTTCCCTGGCTGGCCAGTTTGCTTAAAGCATCGTAGGCACCCTTGAAATTCTTGGCATTCACCATTTCTTCAATTTTGGCAAATTGAGGGTCAACTGGGGCATTTGAAGTGTTTGCTAGGGCAAATTGGCTGGACACTGCAAGAATTGCAGCAAGTACTAATTTTTTCATTGTTCCGATAACCTTAATTTTTCTAACACCTAATTCCATGGTGCGATTTTTGTCGTTTTCATCTACATCATAAGACGATTTCAGGCTTTGTAAATACTGAATATGTGACTAATTACAAATTATTTGAGAATCATATAGGAGATGAATCAATAAAAGCGTGCTCGGTTTAAGGTGTGTTTTATTCAGTCAATCTTTGTCTATTTAACTGTTTATTCTAATAAAAATAAAAAAAGCCAGAATTGAATTCTGGCTTTTGCATCAAGATAATAGGTCATTATTGTGGACGTGCCACATCACCACTTAAAGCTTTAGGTAATTCCAGAACTTGTACGTCCAGCTCAGCCAATGCTTCAGGTTTGGCAACTACCAAAGCCTGATAACCCTCATCTGTACCAATGCTATTGACCACTTCGACGTCATTGTGCAGCTTGGTCGCAACAGCAGGTGCTTCACCTGTACCTTGAATCAAATGCAACCAGTGTTTTGGCTTGGCTTTGAACCATAAGCGAGCAATCACTTCCTGACCCAAATAACAGCCTTTGTCATAGTGAATACCTTCACGTTGATGAAGACGCAATTCCTGTGGCTGGAACAGGGTCGCAGTAGTTGCTTGAATCCAAGCCTGACCTGAAGCAATAGCTTGCTGTTGCCAAAGGGTAATATCCGTTTCAGTTTCAACAAAATCAGTCTGGATATCATTAATAACTGGATAAACCGGGCCAACCTGTTCCAGTTTCATTTTTGAAAATGCACCAAACTTTTTAATATGGCTGGCCAGTTCTGCTGCCTGATCTTCAGGGCTGACAATTTCAAAGCTTTCCGGATTAATTTTTTTCAACCAGATACCAAACTGGATACGTCCTTTCAAGCTACAGATCGCTGTATAGCGAGTCAGGTTTTCAGCCAGAGTTTCGACATTTAAAGTAACTTGACCCTGAAGGAATTTTTGCGCATCTACTCCATTCAGCGTAAATAAGGTAAAAGCAGGAGATGTTGCCATGATCAGCCTCAGTTTGAATACTAAAAATCAATCAAACTATTGTGCAGCAAGCATTTAATAGAGGCAAACAAAAAAGCCAACAATCGGGATCATTGGCCTTTTCAGGAGTGTCTAATTAGTGATGATGCGACGAGGTTGGCAGAGGTGAATCACAAGGGAATTTGCCTCCACAGACCCGTACCGTTTCCATCATGCCCTGATCTTCATGATCGAGGATATGACAGTGCTGTACAAAATCACCTTCAAATTTCTTGTAATGACTGCGAAGAATAAATTTATAGTTTGCTTTGATAAACAGGGTATCTTTGAATTGTCCTTTCATGCCACGATATTGCACATCATCTGTGTCATTATCATCAGGCGCTAATTCACTCACATCAACTTCTTTAGATTCGCCATTAGGACCAGTGACAGTTTTTAAGATTTTAACAATCTGGAATGGATTAACATGAATATGGAAAGGATGGCCACCAAAAGCTTCGGTCGTCAGTTCCCATTCATCCGTCTGCCCAATTTGTAACTGACGTACATATTCACGATCCGGATCTTTGGCATGTGTCCGACCGACTGATCCTTCGCCATCAAATGCATCTCCAAAACTGAGTAAGTCACCATCTTCTTTATGGCGGAAGCCAAATTTAAGACCATTTGCGAAAGCCAGTTCAAATTTACTGTACTGTTTTGGTCTGGAAGCGACCAGCTTGTCAATTGCAGGAGTCATTAGGGATGGATGATCGGTAAAGGCAGTAAGATCAAGTTTGGATAACTGAGTCTGAATCTCTTTGCTTAAACCAATTTTTTTCGCGCGCTCTTGCAGGAACTGGGCAGGAGTCTGCGCTTTTGTTTTGCTTGCCTGTACATTGACCCATCCCAGTAGTTGGGCATTGAAAGGGTGGTTTGGAGCTAGTTGAGGAGTAATTTGACCCGTTGGGATCGGTGCATTCACTTCATCCTCAATATTTAATTTGGAGTCATAAATACAGTATTTATTGGTGGTTGGGAAGGTAACCATTGCATCATGACGATAACCAGGCTGGAACACAGACAGTGTTCTGCGCTGTACCTGAGTCATGGTCAAACCATCTTGAGCAATCGTATAAACAGGTAAGCTTTTTAAACTCTCATTAAACTCTTTTGGATCTGCTTCCTGATATGCCAGACAGGCTTTAAGGGTGTCTGCGGCGCTAAATTTACTGGAGTTTGGCAGTTCTTTAATAATCAAACCAATGGTGTCGCGTACACCACCATGAATCATGCGCCAGCGATTAAAAGCATTCTGTTCAACTTTAATCTCTCCTAAAACTTTACCATTGATAGACGTATAAAAGTTCTGGCCGGCCCAAGAGCCAGGATTAGCGATATCTGTATAATCTTCAAGTAATCCTAAGCCTTTACCTTCGCAATTGTTGGGAATATCGAATTTTACATCCGGGTCAGGGTTAGAGCATCGATATTGAATTTGCTGGAATAGCAGGATGTTTTCATTTGGATAGCTATTTTTTTCTTTCCATAAAATGTCCATATCGCCTGTTTCAGTGACTTTGCCATTTTTCACTTTTGGTGTTCTTGAGCCTTCTACAATTAATGGGCCTGCCATACCACTCGATACCTGAATAGCTGTTGAGCCATGTAGATGGGCATGATACCAGTAGGTTCCTGCCGGATGATTCGGCTCCATTTTGTACTGATAGTCAAATTTTTCCTGAGGTTTAAATTTCAGGAAAACATTATCACTATTGCCTTGAGGGCTTACCCAAAAGCCATGAGTATGCAGGTTGGTGGTATTAAAGCAATGTGGATCATTCACATTATCCACTTTGTCTGGGCAGGTGGCTTTCTGTTCAGGTGGAAGCTGGTTATTGAGGTTAATTTTCAGGGTTTCACCTTGTTTGACCCGGATCTGCGGACCAATTAAAAGGTCTTCAACAGACTCTCCAGCTTTTTTCTTGTTAAACAAGCTTGCATTAGTGAGATAACCTCTGACGAACAGTTGATCCCAGGTACTATTTCTCGGATTGTAAATCTTGCCGGTTTTATAAGCGACGATCAGTTCATGGGTGCCCTTGGAATTTTTTTGCAATAGGGGCGGATTGCTAATCAAAGTATCGGGTGCTGTTGGAGTAGGTTGTGGATTGTTGGGATTATTGGGAGTGGTAGGTGGGTTAGGGTTGTGGGGAGTTGGCGGTTTAGGATTGGAGGGATTTTTACCTCCATTCCAGCTTGCTGCCAGTACAGCGATCACTGCAGCAACGATACCAAGAATGGCGAGTTGTATCATTGTAATCACCCTTATGTGCTTTTGTGATGAGTGTTGTTGTTGTGAAGTAATTCGAGAGTAGATTTACAAAGTTGAGATACAGACTGTTATCACCAAATTAGGGGGAGGGCGACAGACGGTAAGCTAAAATGACGTGTGTAAAGTATTTTAGATAGGGATGTGTTTTATAAGCTCATGTTTATGAATCATTGTCCTATAAATATTTAACGTATTTCTAAAATTGTAAGAAAGTCTTAAAAAATATATGGAATTGAGAATGTAACTTATTTCGGGGTATGTCTAACCTGAAAAATGATTTTTTCGCCTACACTCATCGAGCCATATCTGCAATGAAATTTACCATTTTCGGTTAAGAGTTATGCTTAACACTGAAATAAAAAAATATAGATTCAGTTTTTTATTAAATGAGCTATTTCTAAAATTAAAAAATTCTAAGCTTTGATTTCATATGAAATTTATCCTTAAACTGATTCCAAGAAATCGATTATTTTTTATGCGGTTATTAATATCTCATACTAAAGAATGAGAGAGATTTAGGTCTATTTTTCAGAAAAAATGCAATTTAGAGTCAAAATTCTAAAGTATGGGTCAGTAATTTTGGTAAAAATACCATTTTTAGTATTTAAGCTTTTGAAAATTATAAGATTTGGGAAATGGACTTTCGACAGCGTACAATGCCTTTATTAAAAAACAAGTCATCAAGATATTTTGATGAATAAAAAGAGTAATGAAAGAGGGCAGGCAAGCTATGAACAATAACTACCGGAAACCGTTGCAAGGTACCCAGCTGGAATATTATGACGTGCGTCAAGCCGTAGAAGATATTCAGCCAGGCGCATATGCCAAACTTCCTTATACATCTAAAGTGCTGGCCGAGCAGCTGGTACGCCGTTGCGACCCTGCGATTTTAGAACAGTCTTTACGCCAGTTGATTGAGCGTAAACAGGAACATGATTTTCCTTGGTATCCGGCGCGTGTAGTGTGTCATGACATCTTAGGGCAAACAGCACTGGTCGATCTTGCCGGTCTGCGTGATGCGATTGCCGATCAAGGCGGTGATCCGTCTAAAGTCAATCCAGTGGTGCCGACCCAGCTGATTGTCGATCACTCGCTGGCAGTAGAATATGGCGGCTTTGACCCAGATGCATTTGAGAAAAACCGTGCGGTAGAAGACCGCCGCAATGAAGACCGTTTCCATTTTATTGAATGGACTAAAACTGCGTTTGAAAATGTCGATGTAATTCCTGCGGGTAACGGCATCATGCACCAGATCAATCTGGAAAAAATGTCACCAGTCATTCAGAACCGTGATGGCGTGGCATTCCCGGATACCTGTGTGGGGACTGACTCGCATACTCCACATACGGATGCGCTAGGCGTGATTTCAGTCGGTGTTGGTGGATTAGAAGCTGAGAACGTGATGCTGGGCCGTGCATCATGGATGCGTTTGCCAGACATTATCGGTGTCGAACTGGTAGGACAGCGTCAGCCGGGCATTACCGCAACGGATATTGTTTTAGCTCTAACCGAATTCCTGCGTAAAGAACGTGTGGTTGGTGCTTATCTGGAATTCTTCGGTGAAGGCGCAGACAGCATGTCAGTCGGTGATCGTGCCACGATTTCCAATATGACCCCGGAATATGGTGCAACTGCAGCCATGTTCTATATTGATCAGAACACCATTGATTATCTGACGCTGACTGGTCGTGAATCTGAACAGGTCAAACTGGTTGAAACCTATGCGAAAGAGATTGGTCTGTGGTCATCAGAAATGACTCAGGCAGAATATCCACGTGTATTGCGTTTTGACCTATCGACTGTCACCCGTAACATCGCTGGTCCATCCAATCCACATGCGCGTGTATCAACATCTGACCTGAAAGAAAAAGGCATTGCGGGTGTGGTAGAAAACCGTACGGATGGTTTAATGCCAGATGGTGCAATCATCATCGCGGCAATTACTTCGTGTACCAATACGTCTAACCCACGTAATACCGTGGCAGCAGGCTTGTTGGCACGTAAGGCTAATGAACTTGGTTTAGTGCGTAAACCGTGGGTGAAATCATCTTTTGCTCCGGGTTCTAAAGCAGCAGCGTTGTATCTGGAAGAAGCAGGCGTACTAAAAGATCTGGAGAAACTGGGCTTTGGTATCGTGGCCTATGCATGTACCACCTGTAACGGCATGTCTGGTGCGCTTGATCCGAAGATTCAGCAGGAAATTATCGACCGTGATCTGTATGCGACAGCAGTCTTGTCGGGTAACCGTAACTTTGATGGCCGTATCCATCCTTATGCGAAGCAGGCATTTTTAGCATCTCCACCGTTAGTGGTCGCATATGCAATTGCCGGTACGATCCGCTTTGACATCGAGAAAGATGCCTTAGGCACAGACAAAGATGGCAATCCGATTTACCTGAAAGACATCTGGCCATCGGATGAAGAAATTGATGCTTTGGTGAAAGAGTCCGTGAAGCCGGAACAGTTCAAGAAAGTGTATATTCCGATGTTCGATCTGGGTGAGCGTGAGCAGGCAGCAAGTCCGCTGTATGACTGGCGTCCGCAAAGTACTTATATCCGCCGTCCGCCATACTGGGAAGGGGCATTGGCTGCACCGCGTACTCTGGCAAATATGCGTCCGTTAGCCATCCTTGGCGATAACATTACTACCGATCATTTATCTCCATCGAATGCGATTGTGTTGGATTCGGCAGCAGGTCAATATCTGGCGAAAATGGGCTTGCCTGAGGAAGACTTTAACTCTTACGCAACGCACCGTGGTGATCACCTGACTGCACAGCGTGCAACCTTGGCGAATCCGAAGCTGTATAACGAAATGGTGGTGCGTTCCGACGGTACCATTAAGCAAGGTTCTAAAGCACGTGTCGAGCCGGAAGGTGAAGTGATGCGTATGTGGGAAGCGATTGAAACCTACATGAACCGTAAGCAGCCGCTCATCATTGTTGCAGGTAAAGATTATGGTCAAGGTTCAAGCCGTGACTGGGCTGCGAAAGGTGTGCGTCTGGCAGGTGTAGAAGCGATTGTGGCTGAAGGCTTTGAACGTATTCACCGTACGAATCTGGTCGGTATGGGTGTACTTCCACTTGAGTTTAAGCCGGGTACAGATCGTAAAACTTTGAAGCTGGATGGTACTGAGCTATATAGCGTGATCGGTAATATTGCGCCACGTTCGACTTTGACTCTGGTGATTGAGCGTGCGACTGAAGAGGGTAAGAAACAGACCATTGAAGTGCCGGTAACTTGCCGTCTGGATACTGAAGAAGAAGTTTCTGTCTATGAAGCGGGTGGAGTATTACAGCGCTTTGCACAGGATTTCTTGGAAGGGAATGTGGCTTAATTTTTCTAGTTACTAGTAAAAATCTCCCCTAACCCGTCTTTTCTAAAGAGGGGAACTCCCTCCTTTTTTAAAGGAGGGTTGGGGTGGATTAAAGTTGTTGAAATTGTTTAGAGAAAAAAATGTCACTTTTAAGAGAGATACAAATTGATGCTATAAACTCAAATGCTAAGATTTCAGATTTATTAAGAAAATGTCAAATATTAGCTTATAGATTGGGTAATGAAGATTTTAAGAATTGGATTAGCTTCGAATTGCAAGGCTATCCACAAGACCCAAAAAATGTACCTGACTATAGAATCTTAAATGTTAATTCAAAAGGCCATTTTGCAGGTGCTTTTGGAAGTGCTTTAAATAATGCAGATATGTTGACTTACAGTTTGCCAGAGCAACTTCAAAAAAGTTTATCAAAAGCATATTTTTTTAGTCCTATTGCAACCCTTGAGAGTTTAACAAATAATGAAAGTGAGGTCTTAACTCAAGATTGGAATCCAGCGATTATTGCTCATTACGGTTCTAAGATGTATGAGGGTTATAATTGTATGCAAGCTTGGAAAGTAATACCTGCTTCAGCTGTAGTAGGAATAATAGATACAGTAAAAACAAAAATCTTAAATTTTGCTTTAGAAATTGAGCTGTTAAATCCGCAAGCAGGTGAAGCTGCATTGAATTCTAATCCGATTCCTCAAGAAAAAGTCACCCAGATTTTTAATTTTAATATTGCTGGTAATGTTCAAAACTTAGCTTCAGGAAATCATCACAGCACTATCCATCAAGAAATTAATAACTCTCAAATTCCTCAAGAGTTTCTAGATTTATTAAGTACTTTGAGAAAATCTGAAATCGAGGAAGAGTTAGTTAGCGATCTAGAACTAAGAATTGAAAAATTAGGAACCTCAATTGGAACACCAGAATATACTTCCCAATATGGTGAGCTAATGAGTTTTCTCTCTAATCATGTCACTATATATACTTTCTTAGCTCCATTTATTCCAATGCTATCAAGCTATTTATCATAGAAAGTGAAAGTGATTAGGCACAGCGACGAAATATCATTAGATCACAAATAAAAATAACACTTAGCTTTAACGACACTATCATTTACAAAAATGGACAATAGACATTCATCACAACAGAGTTATACTGCTTAGACCATTTTCTAAAACAACGGAGAACAAAGATGGTTACAGCTGGCTCAAAACCGGGAACAGGTTTCTATTTTTGTGTTCAATGCGGACATCGCGTCTTCTTAGAAATTGGTACAGACCGACTACCACCGTGTACCAAATGCCTCGGCACCCAATATAACGATAAGGTTGCCTAAGCACACGATATTCAAAACAGAAGATCCTGTTTTAAATAAAAGCCCTATCACCCCATAGGGCTTTTTTGTTAGCGTATAATTTACATTATAAAAATGGCTTAAATCTCAAGGGCAAGCAGCATGGAAACAATCCTCGGTTTATGTATCGGTATCGGCTTGAGTGCAGCCTCTGGTTTCCGTGTTTTTGTGCCTTTGCTGATAATGAGTATTGCCGCATTGATGGGCTGGTTTGAACCGATGACCGGTTTTGAATGGCTGGCCATGCCGGCAGTCTGCCTGGCTTTAGCCATCGCGACCCTCTGTGAAATCGCTGCGTATTATATTCCGTGGGTGGACAATGCCATCGATATGATTGCAACGCCTGCTGCCATACTGGCCGGAACTCTGACCACGATGGCTGCCAGCAGTGGAGAAATGTCCCAGTTTGCAGCTTGGGCCGCAGCGATTATTGTCGGTGGCGGAACAGCAGGGGCCGTGCAACTGAGCAGTGTTGCAGCACGTGGACTATCAACTGCCACTACAGGCGGTGTTGCGAATCCCGTACTCTCAACCGGAGAGTGGATCGGGGCTATTCTGTTATCCATTCTGTCATTGCTTTTGCCAGTGCTAGCTGCCTTGCTGGTTGTAATGCTAGCCATCATGGCAATTCGCTGGATACGTCTAAAAAAGAAAAACAAGCTAGAAAATTCCGCCTTATAAGAATCAGATAAATAAATATTTATCACTCATTCTTAATGAAATATTTGCTTAAAGAAAGGCCCTCATCTTGTTCATTAAATTGCTTGATTTTTATTCAATAAAGACATAATTTTATTATGGGATTATAAAAGGCATAATTTTTGTATGGTTTTATTTGTGGTTGAACTTTATAAAAACAATATTAGGGGAACTATAAATGATTAAATTTATTGTAGATGAACAAGAGTCTGCCCAAGGCGTGCACTATATTCATAACGCAACACGAGGCTGTGAAGACCTGCCAGAATTTGATAACCAGATTCTGATTGGATATTTTGCTAATTATGATCTGGCTTATAAACGCGCAAGAATGAACTGGCCGAGGGAGAAAGTAGAGGGCTGTCATAAGTGCTGTACAGAATGAGATTTATAGACATATTGGTCGTCATTTAAAACCCGCTATACAGTGGGTTTTATCATTTATCCTGTTTGAAAAATGATCAATTTGACCCCATATAAAACTATAGATTTATCATGTTTAGGGCTGCTCAATTGCAACATTATCTTGATCTCAATCATGACTCGGGTGTGGCCAATTATGAGATTGGCAATGAGTTTATTCGGGTTCAATTTAAGAAAACTTCGAAAGTGTATACCTATAGTTATAGCAGTACGGGCTATCAGCATGTGGAAAATATGAAACAGCTGGCCCAGTATGGTGATGGCTTAAATGCCTATATCAATCATCATACCCGTCATCTGTTTGTACGCTAAAAAGTGATCGCTGGAAGTGAGAACTGAAACTTTTAGCTGAAAATATTTAAACCATTTCCCTTTAGATCACAGATACAAATCAGCAGTTCCTGAACATTTGATCAATCTGTTAACTTAAGGATAGATGGCTCTACAGGCAGGGAATCACTATGAATCTCGATTTCTGGTGTCGGTTTTTACTTTATACATTGGCTTTGAATTACAGCATTTTAATGCTCTGGTTTTTGCTGATTGTCTGCACGAGACTGGGTGAAACGATTGCATGGTCAATGGTTTCAGCTCTCAGATCCAACTTTTGATGCCATTCACTATAGCGGCATGGCCATTTATAAAGTCGGGATATTCCTGTTCAATCTGGTTCCGCTAATTACCCTATATTTGATGGGGAAAAGTTAGGAGATAAAACTTTCCAAAGTTCCAGGAATAAATAAAACTGATAGTCGCATCAGCATTACACAGAGCAGTTTAAGGCTTATAATGCTCGAAACAGGATAACAATATGGAAAAGGAGTTCGGATCAATGAATCAGTTTAAACCTGCCTTGATTTTAGGGGCTTTGATCGGCTTGGGAATGATTATCGCCGGATTCATTTTGGGCAATAGTGCGGTCAAGATTAAACAGTATGAGCGGATTGTTTCCGTAAAAGGGCTGTCTGAACGTGAAGTGAAAGCCGATGTCGCCGTCTGGCCGATCCGTTTTAGTGGCGGCAGTCAGGATCTGACCGAACTGTATGACACCATGGAGCTGCAAACCCAGCAAATTCAGGCTTTCTTAAAAGGTGAGGGTTTTAAGGCAGAAGAAATTACCACCGGTTCTCCAGTCACTACAGATAAATATGCCCAGCAATACGGCGGTGATGCCAATGTTGCCTTACGTTATACCGCGCATCAGACCATTACGGTTTATACCCACAATATTGATGCAGTCCGTGCAGCGCAAACCCGTCTGGTCGCTCTGGGTAAAAAGGGCATTGCTTTTGGTGGTGATGATTCCGGGCAAAGAACGGAATATATCTTTACCAAATTGAATGACATCAAACCAGCCATGATTGAAGAAGCCACGCAAAATGCCCGCAGTGTGGCAGAAAAGTTTGCCGCGGATTCTCAAAGCCGTCTCGGGAAAATCAAAACTGCCAATCAAGGTTTGTTTAGCATTGAGGACCGTGACAGCAATACGCCTTATCTAAAGAAAGTTCGTGTGGTTTCTACAGTGGATTATTATCTGGCTGATTAAATGGCTGGAAAGCTGAATAGAGGGGTCTAAAAAATTTAGAGCAGAATGAGGTTTTACATGAAGATAAATTCCAGTAATTCTGCTCTTTCTGCAATAAAAGATCTTTATTTTGAGGTGAAAGGTAAAAAATTCTTCTTCAAATATATTTAAAGAAAAATATTTTCAAAAATCGGGAAAATTAAAAAATCTTAGGAAATTAATTTTGCCGCAGCTTGGCTACTATAGATCTCAAGGGTGTGATGGGATCGAAAAGAGTAGCATGCTGTGAGTGGCGCAAAACGCGAGTGCAGTACGAACCCAAAAGGTCTCGATTCGGCTTAGGACGCTATAGACCAAAAGTTTATAGGCTATAAGATCATTTCTTACAAAGAGTGATAGTTGAAGTAAACCATCAAGATGTTTTCCCAACACCCTCAAAATTTTCTCCTCTCATAAAAACAATCTTCTCCTCCAAACTGTTGAACACCTTCCCTACCCAGTCACTTATATTCTTCCTAAATAGCTGTAAATTCATTTGAGATTCAAATAAATACTATTTTAATCACATATCTAATCTATTTTATTTACAGCCTATAGCTTTCGACTATTTTATGTTTAAATACTACTCTAATGTCGCTGGTTGTTTATAAGTATTTGATATAAATAATTTAAAGTATAATATGTTTAATATTTGCTCACAAATTATATCCTTGAAAAATAAAACAGAATGCTATGATAATTTTGCATATAAGAAAGGGGCACGTCCCATGAAAAAATATGAATTAGAAATCAGTTATCCGCATCAAGAAGAAGACGAAGCAGAGCAGCTAGGCAGCTTATCGGCAGAAGAAATTCTCTCTACTTTCAAGTCCATTAACTGGCAACAGTTACGGGTTTTACAATTACAGATGCAAGCCGCCATTACCACTTTTACCGTAACAGACTCCGATGCTGAACAGTCGATTCAGATCACACTGAATGAACTGGCGCCGTCAGGTCAGCTTGAGTTCAGGCTGGAAAGTGATATTGAAGTCGAAGCTCAACATAAAATTCTGGGACTGTTTAGCCTGAAAAACAAAGACTATGTGTCATTTCGCAATCTGACTATGTCACAGGTTCAGCAATATCTTATGGCATTTTTAAATGAAGATCTCGACAGACTGAAAACCCAGTATCAGTCGGGTCATTCAGTATCTCCCATCAGTGCAGCGTCCAAAGCTTAGTCAGGCACTGATCCTGTAACAGGGCTGGATTGACAGTATTCCCTGACATTGTTATTTTGCGCGTTTTCTCCTGAATGCTTACAGCACATGCCTATTAACGACAACTTTGTCTACGCGCCGCCTCAAGACCCATTGCATATTCTGTATGAAGATGATGATCTGGTTGTCATTGAGAAGCCGGCCGGTTTGTTGTCTGTTCCGGGACGTTTGCCTGAGCATCATGACAGTGCTTATCTACGGGTACTAGAGCGTTATCCGAATGCCAAAATTACCCATCGTCTGGATATGGCCACGTCTGGTATCCTGATGTTTGCCAAACATCGCGATGCTGAAGTGGCGGTCAGCAAAATGTTTCAGGCACGTACAGTCAGCAAACACTATATTGCGCTGGTACAGGGAGAAATTCAGGCCGAGGGCAGTGTCGATGTACCTTTGATTACTGACTGGGAAAATCGCCCTCGGCAAATGGTGCATTTTGAACTGGGTAAAGCTGCCAAAACACTCTATCAACGGCTGGGATATCTGCCTGAGCAAGACATCAGCCGGGTATTACTAACGCCAATTACCGGGCGTTCACATCAGCTCAGAGTCCACATGCTGCATATCGGTCATCCGATTACGGGCGATAAAATCTATCATCCGGAACCAACGCGTAGTCCTCTTAATCGCATGGCTTTGCATGCCAGTGAACTGACTTTTACTCAACCCTTGAGTGGTCATAAAGTTGAAATTCTTGCACCTGCACCATTTTAGTAAAATTTAAGCATTCAAAAAATGAATATGGATTCTGATAAATATTTAAATTTTAGTAAGCTGCAACAGAAATGTCAGAATTTATTTCAGTCATCGGAAAATTATGGAGTTGAATTTAAGCAGTTTTCTAGAAAAATTATGTTCTGAATCATGTCTTATCAAGTAATGATTTTTTGAAATTAAAAAAGTGTACCCGGAAAAATTTCAGGAATCATTTAAGGGACTTTATCACTTTATCTTTAGTTTAACTGTTTGATCTATCTATTTTTATTCAGTTTTTATCAAGATTTGCAGTCTCTCAGGGGTTTGTTCTTATAACATTCGATATAAAAATAAAAACCCCTTTAATTGATTATCACCAACAGATTCATTTTAAGTAAATTGATAGGCATAAAAATATTAAGGTTTTATAGGTGAAAAATCATTTAAAAGATCAATTATATTAAATGTTTATGGTCATTTTTTATCTTTGATTCTCATCATTAAATTATGCAGAATAACTTTAAAACATCATAAATTTTTAATTTTTTAGTGCCTATATATGGTGCAAGGGGTAAGGGACAGGATGATGCTAAGTGGCGTGCTCTTTGTTCTCGCAAGTGTTTTAATCATTGTATTACTATGGGTATTCAATAGCCTGAAATTATCAAGAAACAATATTCAGTCCTTACAGGAAAATCTGGATCATTCACGCAGTAAATTGGCTGATTATGAAACACAAGTTGATGAATTAAATTATGAAATGACCCAGCTACGGATGCAACTGGGAAGTGCCAGAACTGAACTGAATAAATATAAACAATATCAGGATATCTGTGACATCGAACAATACATTATTAACCGCAGCTTGCAGGCCGAAAATTTCGTAGAAGTAACCAAGCTTGATGCTTCCATCATGCTGGATGATCTCAAAGCCTATATCGCTCAGGTCAAAGCGTATTTACAGAATTTACAGACTCAGGCCGAAGCTGATATTGAGCGACAGGCTCGAAAAGCTTTACAGGCTTATTATCAGCAGGCTAAAGAACAACAGCGACTGCAAGAAGTAGTTGAAGCTCTCGAGCATAAGATCAAGGGCTATCAACATGGTTTTGATCTGCCGGTCACGCAGCTTCTGGATCAGCTCATTAGTGGCTACAACGATACTGATGCAGCCCGGCATTTACTGGCTATCAGAACACAGATTGAGCAGGCCAAAGAACAGCAGCAGGTGGCTAGCTGTAACTATGTTGATGAAGACCGTCGCAAGAGCACCATTGCGATTTTGAGTCTGGCATTTAATAGCAGGGCAGAATTGTATTTGTCCCAGTTAAATACTCATAATCTGGGTGAAATGCTGCAATCCTTAAAAGATGATTATCGCCTGATGAACTATAAAGGACAAAGCTTGAGCCAGGCCATGATTCAGGAGTCTTATCTGAACTTACGTCTGGAAGAGCTTAAATTCGCCACCATTTTACTCGAGCTTCGACAGAATCAAGTGTCTGAGCCATCTGCAGTGATCGCTTCCTAACTACAATTAAAAAAGACAGATCAACCGATGAAATTTTTTAATCTGCAGATTGATATGCAGGTATTTTTAATTAGATGAAAATGCAGCTTTTTTTCTCAAATTCTTAAATTTATATTGATAAAATTCAGTTGGTTATTTAGAGAAAGTTAATTTTTTTTCATATTCTGTACTCGATAATTCAAATAAAATAAGTTAAGCTGAATCGAATAATAAAACATCATAATAAGGATATCTCTATGGCACGCGATTATGACAAATTCCCTGACGATGAAAATGGTCATGTACTGTGGCAAATGTATCAGGATGGTGATGATCTGCAGGACGACCATGAAATTGAATTCTCGATAGCCTTTAATAGTGAAGAACAGGCTGACCGCTGTGCATTGCATTTACTCAAAGAAGAACAAAAGATAAGCCTATATCAGGATGAGGAGAGCGATACGCTGGAATGGACAATTACCATTCATGTCTATATGCAACCTACCTATGAAAATATTGTCGATCTGGAACAATGGTTTACCAGAATTGCTGCTGAATTTCAGGGTGAATATGATGGCTGGGGCTGTATGGCCTATGTTTACGATGATGAAGATGACCCGGAAGAAGGTGAAAGCAAACTTCGTAGCAGCTAATCAAAATTTCCTTATTCAAGCCCGGTTAAGCCGGGTTTTTTATGGCCTGCGGTATTGGTCGGGTCAACTGTAGTTTTTTGTTATACATCCTATAAAATGGATAAATAACAATTATATTTAGGCCGTACAGTATATTGGGCAGTCATTTAAATACTGAGGCCGACGAGATCGGGATGATCCGTCCGAATAATAAATAAAAATAATCTTTCAGTAAGAACAAGAAAAAAAGGTAGGCTGAAATGAGTTATACCCTAAAAATGCATCGCGTATTCAGTGCGCCACCGGAACGGGTGTACCGGGCCTTTATTCATCCAGATGCCATTGCAAAATGGCTGGCACCGCATGGCTTTACTGCCAGAGTTGAGCATGCCGAAGTCAAACCGGGAGGCAACTATAAAATCACCTTGACCAATTTTGCCACTGGTACCCAGCATCATTTACATGGCACCTATCATGAAGTCATTCCCAACCAGTTACTGCGCTATACCGATTGCTTTTCTACACCTGAGGTCAAAGGCGAAATTGAAGTCACGCTCATCTTTGAAAAAGTGTCTGTAGGCACCAGTCTGCATATGATTCAGGTGGGTTATCCGGATCTGGTACCACCATCTGCATGTCACTTAAGCTGGCAGGAGTCATTGCAGCTTTTGTCCTGGCTGGTCAATCCACATATTTTAGATGGTTAAGTTCAGTTAATTAAGTCGAGCGGGAGATCCTTTTAAAGCTTGAGCATGAACCCATCCAAAGATGCTATAATTCAACTTTAATTTTTTGTTTTTTCTTTTATTTTTCGTTTTGTTGAGGTTGCTATGGCTTTACCACAATGCCCAAAATGCCAGTCTGAATATACTTATGAAGATGGTGACTTGTTAATCTGCCCAGAATGTGGATATGAGTGGAAAGAAGGGGAAGCAACTGAGGAAACCGTGGTCATCAAGGATGCGCATGGCAATCTGCTGGCTGATGGCGACACAGTTACGGTGATTAAGGATCTTAAAATTAAAGGATCTTCTTCAGTGGTTAAAGTCGGGACTAAAGTCAAAAATATTCGTCTATTGCCCGATGCAACTGATGGACATGATATTGACTGTAAAATTGATGGCATTGGCGCCATGAAGCTCAAATCTGAATATGTGAAAAAAGCCTGATACGTTCTTATACGAATGAGTGCTTTCGGTCTTCGGGTTTGAAGGTTTATGCTTCTTCCTCAAACTCGAAGATCAATCTCTTCTGATTGCCATATCATGCCTGGATCTATGCTTTATGCCTCATCTTCATCTTGAATATTCAGATAATATTCAGCAGCTTGAAACCCGACCTTTAATGTTGGCAATTCACCAGGCCTTATTTAACGCCGGTTATATTAATGACCCGAATGATTTAAAAAGTAGGGCGATTGTACAGCAGGATTTTGTGATTGGACTAGAGCAGGAGACAGATCAGGCTTATGTGCATGCTAAAGTTTCTCTCCTGACTGGTCGTAGTCTGGACATCCGCCAGGCAATTTCCAAGCTGGTACTTCAGGTCATGCAGCAGCACATTGTCTTGCAGCCGGGGTTAAAGATTCAGCTCTGTGTTGAAATTCTGGAAATGGACAAAGAGACTTATACTAAAGCTATTATTTGATTTTTTTTAGATTGAAGTGAGGACTAGGAAATGAAGTTTTCTTAGTTTCTCTCTTTATCTTGAATACATCAGAACTTAATAAAAAATTGAGAAGTATCAAAGCGATTTTGAAATATAAAGAACGATAAATAAAACTAGAGCATGAAAATTTAAATAATCAGTCAAAATTCACCTGATTATTGCAGTTGATCAGAAAATTTTGCCTATAATTAAAAAAATAGTGTAATTTTAGGTATTAGGTCACACTTTTGACCTGATATATGGGGGATGGGTAAAACCAGGACCCATTCACATAATTAAAAATAATGAAAAACAAGAAAGACTGAAAGTAATGAGATGCTTGAAATCTCGGTTTTCAAGTCTGAATAAAACCTTATAGAGAGGTATTCAATGAAAATAATAGGGGAAGAATGTCTGGCTCAGGAAGTCAGGACATTTTTACAAAAATGGGATCAAGCTATTTGTTCACTTGAATTCAGCGAAATTCGTCAACTTTGCTGACCAGATGTCTGTCTGATTGATATTAGCTCCGAACTGAAAGGGATCGAGGCTTATCAGGCTGCATGGCAACAGTACCGCCCATATATGCGCAACAATGGTATGCGCGTTGAACGGAAGGAGGTCACCATTCAGGTCAATAATGACATGGCTTTCGTATATGGTTATGTCCGGATTGCCTATGCGGCGATGGAGCGATATTTTCCTTTACAGTGGTGTCGCTTCAGCATGGTCTTAAGCAAGCAGCAAGATCAGTGGCAATTGCATTATCAGCATATTTCTGTCCCTGTTCAGGAGAAAACTGAAAAACTGCGTCCTGTGAAACTGGCAGGTTAAGGTGCAAGTTTTAAATTTCATTGAAACAAGATCATCATGTCTATTTGTCCATTCTTGAAAAGAAATCGCCATAAAAAAGCCTGAATCATTCAGGCTTTTTTATTTAGGGAAGATTAAAAGCGTTTTGGAATCCGCTGACCATTCGGTACCGGAATTTCCGCATTTTTTAATACGCCAAATAACCAGGTTTCTGCATGTTGTACGGCTGTTTTCAACTGGTCACCCAAGGCTAAACGTCCGGCAATGAAACTCGCCAGTGAACAGCCTGAGCCGTGATATTCACCTTCCAGACGCGGACAGCGGGTTTCGTTGATTAATTCACCCTGAATATATAGGCGGTTCTGGATATAGTCGGGAGTATCTTCGTGGCCGCCTTTGACCAAAATCGCATGAGCACCCATTTCAAACAGTTTCTGCGTGGCTTGATCTAAATCCTGCTCACCTGTTAGGGCACGCAACTCAACAGTATTTGGAGTTAAAATCGTAGCTAGCGGAATCAGTTGTTTAAACGCTTTGACCAGTGTGGCCTGATTGCCGAGTGAGCCACCGCTGTTGGCTACCAGCACCGGATCCAGTACATACTGATAGTCCGGATGCGCAGTTAGAAATTCTGCTAGCACCTCAATATTTACAGTCGTTCCCAGCATGCCTGATTTAACACAGCGGATCGGCAGATCATTTACCACGGCATTGGCCTGAGCCAGCAGTAATTCCTTTGAAGTTGCTTCAAAACCAAAGACCTGTTGTGAGTTCTGGATAGTCAGGGCTGTACAGGCTATTGCAGCATGAGCACCACTTTGACCGATGGCTTCAATATCTGCTTGAAGGCCTGCTCCACCTGAAGGATCTAAACCTGAAAAGCAAAGTACGGTAGGTCGCAAAATGATGTCCTTCATTCACTAAAATTGCCTTAGTATAGGCAAATTTATTCAAACTCTCGATATTAATTTCTATCACTTGCAAGAACGGTCTGTCAGGCAAAATTTCGTATGTTTTATCTGATCAAAATATAGAGTTGATTACCCTGAAAATGGGCATTCTTGGCTTGTTTTTATGGCCTAATAATTGCTTTAGAGTAGAGAAATCTGGCTATACTCACGTTATGAATTGATGTCGGTTGCAAACATAGGGGACAAGGTGTGATTCAGAATATTTTAATTGACTTGGATGGTACATTAACCGATCCAAAAGTGGGGATTACGACTTCTGCCCGCTATGGTCTGGAAAAGGTGGGTCATCCGATCAGTGAAGACACGAATATTGACTGGATTATCGGGCCTCCTCTAAAAGCTTCGTTAGCCAAAATTCTGAATGTAGATGCGGATGATACCCTGGCTGAACAGGCACTAATGGCATATCGTGAGCGTTTTGCAGTGACTGGCTTATATGAAAATCACGTCTTTGAAGGCGTAGCTGAAACTCTGGCGGAACTTAAACGCCGTGGTTATCGCCTGTTTCTCGCAACAGCAAAACCAACCGTTTATGCCAGACAGATTCTGGAACATTTTAATCTGGCCCAGTATTTTACTGAGATTTATGGCAGTGAGCTGAATGGTGACCGGACCAATAAAGGGGAACTGATTCAGTATATCCTGGAACAACAAGGCATACAGGCTGATCAATGCATTATGGTGGGAGACCGTGAGCATGATATTTTTGGTGCCCGCCATAATGGGATTGAATCGATTGCAGTCAAATACGGCTATGGCTCAGAAATTGAATTACAGCAGGCACAGCCCAAGTATACGATTGAGAACTTTAGGCATTTATTAAACTATTTAACCCGAATCGCGGATAAAAAATTGACTTGAAAAATAAGAGGACTAGAGCCATCAGTTGAGTTACCACACAAAACTTAAAACTCTAGTCCCGATGTTTAATAGTACCGAATTATTTTGCGTA
>NZ_VPDM01000026.1:0-46893 GCF_013417645.1 Acinetobacter sp. YH12236 | reverse complement strand
AAATACAAAATAATTCGGTAATATGATCCATTGAGAAGCCTTGTTTTATAACATTTTGTCTTGAGAACCAATATGTTACAAAAACAGGGCTTTTTTTCTACTCTTTTTTTATATCGAACTCAGGTTACATTATTATCGTAATGAAAAAGGCGATATTCAGCGCTGGGCAGAAAACCAGACCTTTATTGCATTGGGACAGATCTTACTGGCTGCAGGAAGTGAAGGTATTGATGCCACACCGATCGGTGGTTTTGATGAAGACATTCTGAGTGAGGAATTACAGTTAGCTGAACAAGGCCTGATTCCATCAGTACTGCTTACTTTAGGTTATCGCAGTGAAAATGATTTCAATGCCAAATTGCCTAAATCTCGTCTGCAAGCTGAAGATATTTTCACCAAACTGTAAGCATTTTATGTTATAAAAGGGGTCTAGTGCCCCTTTTCTTGTCAATTCGGGCCTAATTTTTGCTTTATTCTCCAAACATCTAACTAGAATAACAATTAGAGGTACCCATGTCTGTTTTACCATCCAGCTCTTTAAAATTCGAATGCAAACACTGCGATAAAATTTACTTACATCACTATGCTAATGCCCAGCATCGTTATCCACATTGTCCAGACTGCAAACAGGCAGGCTTATTGCTTGGACGGGCTGAAAAAGAAGACCTGTTACGTTATCCGCTTGAGTTTGCATCTTCCTATGTTAAACAGACATTGCATATGCTAGGCAAACAACACTAATCACGCCTAGAATCAGCCCGATCGCACTTGCAGGTTTGAGTCGTTCTTTAAAGATGAGCAATCCTGCAATCACACCAAAAATCACCACCAGAATATTCATGCCCGCAAATACAATCGCTGGCGTATCTTTGAGCATCATGTGTGCTTTGACGTAAAAAGCAATATTGGCAAAGTTCAACGCACCCAATAACAGACCGAAACCAATATCCTTGCCAGAACCCAGATGACGATATTGCAGCAGCAGATAGATCATCGACAGAATCATGGCGCAGATAAACATCAAGTTCAGTGCCACAGCAAATTGTAGACCAAGGCTGGTGGTATATTTCAACAAGACATCAATCAGTGCATAACCAAACCACACCAGACCCAGAAAAAACATTCCCTGCCTGGAGCTTTCTGATGCCTGACGGTGTGAGAATAGAATGCACAGTACGGAACTTATGCCTAAGACTATACCCAGCATCTTGAGCTGGTTAAATTGTTCCTGAAAAATGAAATAAGCAGCGGCCAGTGATAGTACAACCGATAATCGCTGGGCAATTTCAGTTTTTAAGATCCCTGCTGTTTGTAACGACTTGGCCAGAAACAGGAAGACACTCGGTAATAAAACGCCAAGCGCCAGAATCAGTAGCCATGGAGTCTGACTCATGGAAATATGCTGGATGTCTGGCTTGAACCAGAAAAAACACAATAAGCTGGCTGTGACATAATTCCAGCTAATCATGTGGATGGGGCTCAAGCCTCTATTTTTAGCAATTTTTAAGAGTATCGAGACTGCAACACTACATAATGCTGCAATAAAAATCAGTTCCATATGCTGCTCTTATTCTTCATCTTTATTTAAATATAAAAAAGCCCACATTCGCTGTGGGCTCTTCTTATAAATTATTCACAAGGAATTATTTATAACGCTCAACCATTTTCTCTAAAGAGATTGGACGAATCTTGTCTGCATTACCTGCAGTACCAAATGCTTCGTAACGGTCGATACAGATTTGCTTCATTGCATCTACAGTTGCGCTGAAGAATTTACGTGGATCGAATTCGCTTGGTTTTTCAGCCATCATACGGCGCATTGCACCTGTAGACGCTAAACGCAAGTCAGTATCGATGTTGATTTTACGAACACCGTGTTTGATCGCTTCAACCAGTTGCTCAACAGGAACACCATAAGTTTCTTTGATGTCGCCGCCATACTGGTTAATCACAGCCAGCCATTCTTGTGGCACAGAGCTAGAACCATGCATTACAAGGTGAGTATTTGGCAGTGCTTCATGAATTTCTTTAATGCGGTCAATTGCAAGAATATCGCCTGTAGGTGGACGAGTAAACTTGTATGCACCGTGAGAAGTACCCACTGCAATGGCTAATGCGTCAACATTGGTATCTGCAACGAATTGACGAGCTTCTTCAACTGAAGTTAGCAGTTGAGAATGGTCAAGTACGCCTTCAGCGCCTACACCATCTTCTTCGCCTGCCATACCTGTTTCAAGGCTACCCAGACAGCCGATCTCACCTTCTACTGAAACGCCACATGCGTGTGCCATTTGTACAGTACGGCGAGTCACATCAACATTGTATTCGTATGAAGTTGGTGTTTTACCGTCTTCACCGAGTGAGCCGTCCATCATGACTGAAGTAAAGCCTAACTGGATAGAACGTTGACATACGTCAGGGCTAGTACCATGATCCTGGTGCATTACCACTGGAATATGTGGCCATTCTTCAACTGCAGCCAAGATAAGGTGACGTAAGAATGGTGCACCTGCATATTTGCGAGCACCTGCAGATGCCTGCACGATTACAGGTGAATTCGTTGCATCTGCTGCGAGCATGATTGCGCGCATTTGTTCTAAGTTGTTTACGTTAAACGCTGGTACGCCGTAAGCATGTTCGCCGGCGTGATCCAAGAGCTGGCGCATCGAAATAAGAGCCATAATATCCTCCCAGGTAATGGGCCATATTCTACATGTTCAACTATTGCAATACAGCCAAAAAATACAATATTTTATAAAAAATCCCTGCAAAAGCAGGGATTTTTACTTGCATAGTCTGAGTTATGGTGTCATAGGCTCGGAAGCGCCTGATACAGATTGATCTATAGTCGCAGCATCTGCAGGTGCATTAGCAATTTCAGCTAGAACATCTGTATTTTTTTCATCCAGAACCGGTTTATCAATTGCATCAATTGCGGCCTGCTGTTCCGGACTAATGAACTCTTCATTTACAGCTGTTGTATTTTCTACGTCCTCGGCTGGTGTATTTTCCTGCTG
Organism: Acinetobacter sp. YH12236; assembly: GCF_013417645.1. NCBI lineage: Bacteria > Pseudomonadati > Pseudomonadota > Gammaproteobacteria > Moraxellales > Moraxellaceae > Acinetobacter > Acinetobacter sp. YH12236. The sequence goes on along the minus strand of NZ_VPDM01000026.1, from coordinate 43,876 downwards.
GGTACAGGCAGTAAAAATAAAAGATGCTGCCAGCAATGCAGCTAAAGTGAGGTGCGGTTTCATCAAAAGATCTCATCTCCATACTCTATTGTCTGCATCTTATGACAGCTTTATTGCACTTTAATGAATCAGTGATGAACAGATCTGGAATAAATAAGCGATAAAAATAAAAAAGCTGGCATCAAGCCAGCTTTTTACATTAGGACATGCGATTAAGCACGTTCTAACAATACCGCAACTGCAGGAAGTGTTTTGCCTTCAACGAATTCAAGGAATGCACCGCCACCAGTCGAGATGTAGCCAATTTTGTCAGCAACTTCGTATTTGTCGATTGCAGCTAAAGTATCGCCACCACCAGCAATCGAGAAGCCTTCAGATTCAGCAATTGCTAAAGACAGTGCTTTAGTACCTTCACCGAACTGATCTACTTCGAATACGCCGACTGGACCATTCCAAAGGATGGTTTTAGACGTTTTCAGGATTTCAGCAAATGCTTTTGCAGTTTCTGGACCCACGTCAAGGATCATGTCATTGTCTGCAACATCTTCAACTTTCTTCACAGTCGCTTTCGCTGCAGCTAATGAACCCAAGAAGTCATCAAAGTTGATTTCAGAGGCATCAGCAACCACAACATCAGTTGGAAGCGGAACTGAAACTTTTGCGGCAATCGCTTTCGCTGTATCGATCAGGTCATTTTCACACAGTGATTTACCTACATTGTAACCAGCAGCTGCAAGGAACGTATTTGCGATACCACCACCAACGATCAATTGATCACAGATATCAGACAATGAAGTCAAAACATCAAGCTTGGTAGAAACCTTAGAACCCGCAACGATCGCAACCATTGGTTTTTCAGGCGTTTTCAATGCACGACCCAATGCATCCAGTTCAGCTGCCAATAAAGGACCTGCTGCTGCTACTTTAGCTAAACGAGCGACACCTTCAGTTGATGCTTCTGCACGGTGTGCAGTACCAAATGCATCCATCACAAATACGTCGCAAAGTGCTGCATATTTTGCTGCAAGTTCAGGATTATTCTTCTTTTCACCTACGTTGAAGCGGCAGTTTTCCAGTAAAACCACTTGACCCGGCTGAACTTCAACACCGTCCAGATAGTCTGTGAAAAGTTTTACTTCCTGACCCAATGCTTCAGTCAGATAAGCTGCTACAGGCGCAAGAGACTGTTCAGCCTTCGGCTCACCTTCAACTGGACGACCAAGGTGTGAATACACCATGACAGCCGCGCCCTTTTCTACTGCAGCTTTAATTGTTGGTAATGCAGCACGTAGACGCGCATCGCTAGTGATTACACCATTTTTAACCGGTACATTTAAATCTTCACGGATCAGAACACGTTTACCCGTCAGGTCAAGGTCAGTCATACGCTGAAAGTTCATTGTAGAGCTCTCTTTATAGATATTAAAAACGAGGCGATTTTAAATGATTATGCAGAAAAAGGTTAGCATCTTTTGCAGAAAACATTATGAATGCCAAAGTTTTGTTATGATAGAAAAAAGCTTCTTCCAGATTCAGTACCTATGTCGATACATCCTGATCCTAATCTTAACCGTCTTAATGTTCTGGGCGAGCCTTTGGCGAGCTGTTGTTTTGATCCCATTACTGGATATTTCCGTAATGGCTTTTGTCATACCGCACCTACCGATCTGGGACAGCACACTGTCTGTGCACAGATGACCTCTGAATTTCTGAATTTTTCCCAGAAAGTGGGCAATGACCTGATTACACCATTACCAGAACTGGGATTTCCTGGACTGCAACCTGGTGATTTCTGGTGTATCTGCGTTACACGCTGGGTAGAAGCTTATGAAGCTGGACAAGCGCCACCGATCAAGCTGCAAGCCTGTCACAAAGCTGTCCTTGCTTACGTTCCTCTCCATATTTTAGAAGAATACGCTGTCTAATGAATACCGCAAAAATCATCTTGGCTTCTTCAAGCCAGACCCGTAAAGAACTGATGAACCGTCTACGTCTTGATTACGTATCGGTCGTCCCGGACATAGATGAATCACCCCAAGGTGAAAATCATGCGGATGAATTAGCCAAACGCCTGGCTTTTGAAAAAGCTCGTCATATCGCTGAGCTACATCCTGATGCGATTGTAATTGGTTCTGATCAGGTAGCCTGGCGTGAAGGCGCACCAGATATCTTTATGGGTAAGCCTTTAACAATAGAAAAGGCCATTCGCCAGCTGCAGGCCAATTCGGACAAGATTGTGTATTTCAGTACGGCGCTCAGCGTTCAGCAGAAATCTACCGGTTTTGAACGTACGCTGGTAGAACATTACAAAGTCAAATTCCGCAAACTGTCTCAAGCGGAAATTGAGCGCTATGTAGAGATCGAACAGCCCCTGCATTGTGCCGGTAGTTTTAAATGTGAAAGCCTTGGGATTAGTCTGTTTGAAACCATGATCGGTCAGGATCAAACTACCCTGATGGGTATGCCGATGATTCAGCTATGCAATATTCTGCGTGAGCTAAAGATTTTAGTTCCTTAATCTCCTTTATTTTAGGCTTTATTTATGTCCCTACCTCTAGACGTTTTAGGCGGTATTACCGCTGAACAATTCCTTGCCGAATACTGGCAAAAAAAACCGCTGCTGGTACGTAATGCCATGCCTGAAATCGCAGGCCTGCTAGAGCCTGATGATGTGATGGAGCTAGCACTTGAAGAAAATGTCACTGCACGTCTGATCAAGCAGAAAGATCGTGATCCAAATCAGTGGTCGGTCAAGACATCTCCTTTATTAAAAGCTGACTTCCAGAAGATGCCTAAGCTTTGGACTTTACTGGTTCAGGCTGTGGATCACTATTCTTTCGACCTGTCTGAACTCTGGAAAAAGTTTGCCTTTATCCCTCAATGGCGTCGTGATGACATCATGGTGTCTTATGCACCTCAAGGCGGTTCAGTCGGTCAACATTTCGACTTTTATGATGTTTTTCTGGTTCAAGGCTATGGTCATCGCCGCTGGCAACTGGGGCAAATGTGTGATGCCGAGACCGAACTTGTACCGGGGCAGCCATTAAAATTATTGCCAGAAATGGATGTGCATTTTGATGAAGTTCTTGCACCCGGTGATTTGCTGTATATTCCACCCGGTCTGTCTCATTACGGCGTAGCAGAAGATGACTGTCTGACTTTCTCTTTTGGTTTCCGTATGCCAAATGTCAGTGACATGATGGACCGTGTAGGCGATAAATTTTCGGAAAATGAAGTCTTACGCAATCCATTGACTGACATCATTCGCGATCATATCAGTGCTGCGGGTGAAGTCACAGGCAATGAACTTGAATATCTGAAAGGCAAAATCATGGAGCAGTTGCATAACTCCAATGTGCTTGAAGATGCCATCATGAGCCTGATGTCAGAACCAAAATATGAAGAGAATATTCCGGAAGCTGAAGAAATTGGTACAGGTGATCTGGAAGAAGCACTTGATCAGGGCTATAGCCTGATGCTTGAACCCGCTTCACGCTTACTCTATACAGAAGAAGATGGTGAAACCTTATTCTGGGCCAATGGTGAGGGAATCTGTATTTCTGAAGCATTTACTTCAAAACTGAAGCAGATTGCTGATGGTGCGCGTGTCTTATTGGATGAAGATTTCGCTGATGAAGATATGCTGGAGGATGTTGCTGAGCTATTGAATGATTCTGTACTGATGCTAGTGCCACCGGCTGAAGAAGAGTAAGTTTTTATATCTTGGTCATTTAAATCTATAAAAAAAAGGAGGATCATATGATCCTCCTTTTTTATGTATGTATAATTTTGAGATGATTAAGGCTGATAGAGTTCCATCACCACGTGTACGCAAGTATCGCCTTTCGCAGACTGAATATCCAGCATTCCACCCATGCGTTCAATACGCATTTTCATACTGCGCATACCAATGCTCATGCCATTTTTCTGCACCATCTCCGGATTAAAACCGATACCATTGTCCTGAATTTTTAAAGTCAGTTGATGTGGTTGTGTATATTCCATACTCACACTCACTTTTGTGGCCTGACTATGCTTGATAATATTGGTCAAGCTTTCTTCTACCACACGGATCAGGGTCAGACATTGTAAAGCCGTAGGTTCACGCTGCCAGACTTTAGGAAATGACCATTCTACGGCGATATCCATTTCTTCCAGCAATTGAGTAAATCGGTAACGTACTGGCGCAATCCAGATCACTGGCGTTTCAGGCACTTTATTGTCAATAGAAGAACCGCTATCGATGATTTGACGCAGGTCATCCCTAAGCAGCTTCAGCATAGATAAAAACTGTCGATTGGAAATGTTTTCGGTACTTTGATCCACCAGAATCATGGAACGCACAATCGAGCCACCTAGTCCATCATGCAGTTCATGTGACAGATTAATCCGTTCCTGCAAACGCACATTATCCAGTTCCAGCTTATGCTGATCACTCAGGCTTTTATTTAGATCTGCACTGACTTGCCGTACTTTGGATTCCAGCTGCGTATTAAATTTTTCGATTTTTTTAATATTACGATTCAGTCGTGTCCCCATAATTAGCACGACAAACAGGATAATAATCGGTGATGTATAAGGTGATAAAGGTGAGAATTCACTAACCGCCGTTTGACCCAGAATGATCAGATCTATAATGACACACAGCAAAATTCCCCACAGACAAAGCATCAGAAACAGATATTCGCCATTTCGAGTTTTAATTGCCCAGTAGCTAACATAGATGACACAACTAATATAAAGCAGCACATAGCAGACAAAAGCAACACTTAGCACTGCTTCTAAATGATCTAAAGAACTGACTATGATGAATAGACTGAATAAAGCAGTCACCCCGATAAGTCCCCGCTCCAAACGCTGAAATTTCTGCTTCAAGAACCGAATTAGATACAGACAAAAACAGTGCATATAGAGGATAAAGAAAATCAGATTGGCTTTACCGGCCCATATACTGGAGGGAAAAGGAAAATTCTCTGTGGTTAATACATTGGAGATAAACAGAATCCACAATAATGAACTCAACGCCAGCCAGCCAAAAGTGGTTTCTGAATGTCGGAATAGCCAGATAATCAGGCTAATGACTCCAATCGTACCGGATAGAATCATATTGATCTGAAAGAGCGTACGGCGATCCCATATCTTTTTTGAATAATGCTGGTCGTTGGCCATGACATTATGAAATTCAATTCTGCCAAGCCCTGCACCCTGGAAACTATAGCCTCGTACATAAATCAGCAGTTCATTGTCTGTCTGCTTCAAGCCCGCAATGGGCAAAATCCAGTAACGTGGTACATTCCAGCTTTTAGACAAAGGCTCTTGCAGGTTTTGATCCGACCACAGCAGATCATCATTCAGGAAAACAGCTCCAGCAGAGTTCAGATAATCAATACCAAAAACAATGGGTTCAGCGAGACGTATATTGTCCTGACAAGACCAACCCCAGCGAATTTTATACCAGGCACCCCCATTATATTTCGGCCAGTTATTTTTCCAGTTATCCGGTAATGTTACAGGTTGCCAGCCCGCATCCGGAATTTCGAGATGACTTGGGACTTGAACTTTTTGTTGCTGTTCAATGTTCACCTGACAAAGCTCGTTAATCTGAAAATTATTCTGTGCCAAGCTGATGCAAGAGAATAGGCTCAGCCAGCTCCCTATCATTAATAGAGCGAAGAGCCTTAGTCTTTGCCCAAACATCTTGCTAACAGACAGCATTCGCACTAAAGAATACCTAAATGCCGTGCTGTGCTGACTGCTTTGGTTCGCTTGCTGACAGAGAGCTTGCGGTAAATATGCTTGATATGACTCTCTACGGTATAACGTGACACGCAGAGTTCATCAGCAATTTCACGATTGCTGAGTCCCTGTGCCACCAATGAAAGAATTTCTTTTTCCCGTTGAGTCAAACTTTCCTGTTCAGGATCAAGTACGATCTGCTCCAAAGAGGAAGATGGCTCTGAACTGGAAATCTGCTTGAGAATTTCCCGTGCAATAAAAGGATCAATGGGTGCACCGCCACGCAAAATACTACGAATTGCCAGACTTACTTCTGTATCATCGCGTTCCTTGAGTACATAACCGGTTGCTCCCGCCTTAATTGCTTTTAACAAGCTATCCTGAGTGCTCCAGGCAGATACCACTAGTATTAAGGTTTGTGAACCGAGCTCATGTATTTTTTCAATAATGGAAATGCCATTTCCATCTGGCAGTCCAAGATCAATCAGTGCTAAACAGAACGGTTCTTGTTGCAGAAGATATTCGGCTTCCCTGACATTATTGGCGAACAGCAATACCTCATCACTATATCCCAGATCCTTCAAAATATTTTTTAAACGGCACTGAATGACATATTCGTCTTCAACAATTAATACAGGTACCGGTAGTACGGCGTCTTGTGCTGTCATAAGCACACCCCTTATCGTTATTCTTATTACCCCATTGAAATTAAAATATAAACAAAAAAAGAAGAAAAATCATGAGTTTTTTTAACTTTATTGTGAGTAGCTCTAAGTATGAATAATTTTGAAAGCAGAGTTCTTGTTCTTGGAAAATTTAAATTTATAAACCATAAAAATGCCATCTATTTTCAGATGGCAATTTTTTATCTTCCAAATATTAGGAGCAGTTTATTTTTTGCTTTTCTTCTCAGGACCATATTGCTGCTTCAAATACTCCACAATATCTTTGGACTCAAACATTTTTGTATTGGTATTTGGGTCAACGAGATAAGGAACCTGAATATTATCTCCCATTACTTTTAAGACCTGTTCACGCTTACCACCCGGTAAAGGTTCATATTTCCCCGGTTTTAAACGCAGTTTTGCCAGACCTTGATCCTGCCAACGTTCTTTTGCCACATTATGATAGATGTAAGGGATTTCCAGTTCAGACAATACGCCACGGACAATACGGGTATATGGACTGGCTTCAAAGCCCCACAGTTCAAGAAGCTGTTCAGGTGCAGGAGTATTCTTCGACAACGGTTTAGCCATGCCACCACGTAGCCCATTCACCATAGTCCCTGCAATGGCAGCAACCGGCACTTTTGGATAATTTGAATATTTAGCTGGAGTCTTACCTGTCTTGCCATAATGCTTAAACAAGTGATGAATAATATCCTGAGATTCGTATAGCTTATCTCCGGTATTTTCATCTACTAAAAATGGAAACTGAAGTTTGCCACCTTGCTGTTTCACTTCGGGACGAAAGCGTTTACCGCCTCGTGGGCACGGATACACCTCATAATCGAGGTTCAGTAAAGTCATGACCTCACGGACACGACGACAAAATGGTGATCCTTCATATTCATAAAGCTTGAGAGGCTTTTCAGGCTGATTCGGAAATGGTGTCCCGGTCGTACCACGTCCACCTTCCAGAAATGCGGATGCCAATGCCTGTGCTACTTTAATCTGATGGCCTAACATATCGTCTGTCCTCTTTATTATTTTCAAACCGTGAAAGCAGCAATCTAAACTGCCTGACTTTCACGGTATAGCTTGTTTTTGTATATTTTCAATAACCGGAATTAGTCCACCAGTTGCTCTTTGGACAGGACAATGCCGTTGTTATCAGCATAGACATACTCGCCTGATTTAAAGGTCACGCCACCAAAATAAAGCGGCACATCTACCTCACCAATCCCCTTACGGTTGCTCTTTTGAGGAATAGAAGCTAAAGCATGTACACCAAGATCAAGCTCAGCAATCGCATCGACATCACGGACACAGCCGTAGATAATTACACCATTCCAGTGGTTTTTCACCGCAGACTCAGCAATCAGGTCACCCATCAATGCACAACGCATCGAAGCACCACCATCTACAACCAGAACCTTGCCGGTACCATCTGTCGCCAATAACTCTTTTACTCGAGAGTTATCTTCAAAACATTTTACGGTCACAATCTGGCCGCCAAAGCTTTTACGTGCACCATAGCTTCTAAAGAATTTGCCATCCAGGCATGGGGTGACCACCTGCAAGTTTTTATCCGGATTGTCATCAAGCAGGTCACAAGTTACAAATGGTACGCTGGACACGATTTTTTACCCTCATTTCATTTTTTGTATGGCTAAATTATCATAAATTTCAAATTTCACAGTCTGATTCAGCGCTGCATATACCATAGTATGAGCCACCTGCTCTGCTGTCACTGGCTTGTATTTAAAAGAATCGGGGATGAAATGCGAAAACTTGTCAAACAGGTTCTGTGCCGCGTCTTCCAGTAAACGCTGATGATCCCGCTCGCCAATCAATAAAGACGGACGGAACAAGCTGATACGCTCCAGAGACAAGCTCTGGATATAATCCTCTAATTCACCCTTTACCCGGTTATAGAACAGTCTGGATTTTGAATTGGCACCCATCGCACTAATCAACAGATAATGAGCATCCGTTTGCTGCACCAGTTCGGCAAAATGGGCGTTGATGGTGTAATCGGTATTATAAAAAGCTTCTTTGGAGCCGGCTTTCTTTAGCGTGGTACCCAGACAGCTAAAGGCATGAGTATGGCCACTGACATCCTGATCATTGAGCATTAAGAAATCCTCAACGACCACCTGCTTGACCTTGTGCCACTGTTCAAATTCTGGTTGATGTTTACGCACGATGACGCTAATACGCTTACAACTAGGTTCATTTACCAGCTGTTGTACCAAAGTCTTTCCGACCAAGCCTGTAGCGCCAATCACGATAGGATATGTAATGGTTTTAGTCATTTTTTGTACGATCTCCCTGCTTAGATACTAATCTAACGTTTTCTTTAGAATTTTTCTGCAACTAAAATGTTGTCAAAGCATGTCAAGACTTGACTTAAGCCCATAGTTTCCTCAAAATATGGCACTTGTTTACGGGCTGGTGATAGTTCTTCTGATGTGGTTTTCAGTTGAGTTTCAGCCCGCCCAGACCAATCTATTTCAAGGAGTGCACGAGTGGCAAACTCTGCTCAAGCAAAAAAACGTGCTCGTCAAAACGTTAAAGCACGCAAACACAACGCAAGCTTGCGTTCTATGGTTCGTACATATCTTAAACGTACAGTAGCTGCTATTGCTGCTGGCGACTATGCTGTTGCTACTGAAGCTTACAAAAAAGCTGTTCCAGTAATCGACCGTATGGCTGACAAAGGTATCATCCATAAAAATAAAGCAGCTCGTCATAAGAGCCGTTTGAACGCGCAAGTTAAAGCATTAGCTTCTAACTAATCGCAAATCAAAAGAAGCCCTTTTAGGGCTTTTTTTGTGCCTGAAATTTAATACTAATTCAACAAAGAATTATGAATACCAGAAAGTTATCTAATCCTAGTTATAGAAATCTTCTATTCAAACAAAAATAGAATAAATTATTCATCCTTATCCATAGAATGAGGTGTTGTGGTCTGGTCTTGCTGTGCATTGTCTGTATCACGCTGACAAGCAGTTAATCCCAGCATAACGACCAGACTTAAAATTGTGATTATTTTCATGATAACTCCTATGCTTCCAAAATTGGTTTAAATATCAGCATAGTGATATTTCATCATTACTCTATTTCACTTTCATACGATAAATGTAAAAAGCTCAACCTAAATGATTGAGCCTTTGAATTATTTATTGACCTTTAATTCGGTATTCTGAAATTGGGAAATATCCAGCTCATGCACTTTGCCCCGCCAGATCCATTTTAGTTTAGATTCCTCAAATACATCGCCCTCAAACCAGACAAACAGACCTTCCATCATTTTCGGCCAGTCTTCACGACTGACTTCCTGATGCCCAGACATCACTGCAATCATCGCTGCCAGAATGGTGTCATGACTGACCGCCAGACTGAGTCCATACAGCGTTTTCGGATGAGTGTTGTAAATTAATTCCAGTACATCCACTACGCCATTAATGGGATGTTTCATTCCGGGCAAGGCATTATTGACGAAGCTATTGATAAAGCCCAATGCCCCCTGTTTTTTGAAATATGGCCCTGCTTTTTGAATATCCAGTACAAAGCTGCCTGGCTCAACCAGCAAACCCTGTTCAACGATTTCAATCTTATGGGTATGCGGTGCTTTATCCGTTGCATCTGCCCCCTCGATCATCAATGCTGCGGTATCTACACAGCGCTGAATCGGACTCGATATACAATGCTGGATATGCCGATCTGTCTGATTAACCAGATAGGCACCCCATTCCTGCGCCAGATCACGTCCTTGCGGCGTCAACTGCAAATCGTAACCTGCCAGTCCCTGACCAGCGACATCTTCACGCAGAGAATGCCGCGTAAACAGAGTCACAGGTGTCTTGGTATCAGGCAATAAATCTATTGCACTGAGCATACTTGGTGGAAGCAGTTTTAATGCCACAATCTTGCCAACTGATCTATCAACGGAATCTTCCTCACTATACCATGAACGGCTATGAGCTCAATCATTGTCTTGCATGTCCGCCAGTGCCCGTAAAGCCAGTGCTTTCATTGCTTCATTCTTATAGGCTATAAACCCGCCATTCAGTAAGGTCTTGCGCTGATTGTAGATGAATGGCCGACCTTCCAGATCAACCAACCCTCCGCCAATCCGCTCGAGCATGCATTGACCGGCACTGGTATCCCACTCAGAGGTTGGATGGAAACGAGGATAAATATCTACCCGGTCTTCAAGGATCATGCAGAATTTATAGGCACTTCCTGCCTTGAACTCGGTGTACGCGCTAAGTTTAGCCAGACTTTGCAGATACTCGATATATTTTGGCTTCTGCTGACTGCTCTGACTCAGACCGACAAAGACATCCTGATGATCGGTAGCTGACTCATAGCCAAACCATGCCTGATTCTGAATATCGTATTTAATCGGCAAGCCTTCTTCAGGACAGAAATAAATTAGCTGCTGTGCAGGAACCGCCAAAATGGCAAAAGTAGTCAGACTGCCTCTGACCAGACTGAGATTAATCGTGAATTCTGGGCGCTGATGCAAAAACTCTTTGGTGCCATCCAGAGGATCTAGTAACCAGAAATCTGTCCAGGCATGACGCTGATCCTGCTGCCCCTCTTCTGACAATAAAGGCAATTCTGAGATTTCCGCTAAAGCTTGGGTTAAATAACTATTCACCCGATAGTCTGCCTGGGTCACAGGAGAATCATCACTTTTCTTGACAATATCAAACGCAGCACCTGAACAATAACGCTGATATTCTTCTCGCAAAATTTCACAGGCCTGTGTCAAAATGGGCACAAACTGCAAAATCATCGGATCTTGTGGTGCTATTGTCGCTTTAAACATAGAAAACCTTATATGTCGAATTGCTCAGAAAAACCGCCTGTCATTTTTGATATGGACGGAACTTTACTTGATCTTGCCTACGATGATTTCATCTGGAACGAGTTATTACCGATCCGTTATGCCGAAACACATGGCTGTAGTCTGGAACAGAGCCGAGAAACGCTTTATGCATTCTATCAGCAACATAATCATACCCTAAACTGGTACTCTTCTTGCTTCTGGACGGCTAAAGTCGAAGTCGACGTTCTGGCCATGCAAATCGAGCATAAAGATAAGGTTAGCTTACGCCCTTATTGCCTCGAATTACTCGATTATCTTAAAAATAATGGCTATCCCATCTGGCTTGCCACCAATGCCGACTGTGCAGGACTCGCCTTCAAACTGGATCATCTGAATCTCAAAGATTATTTCAATGTCATTGTCAGCTCGGAAAGCATTGGACATGCCAAGGAATTTGTAGAATTCTGGCAAGGTCTGAATGCTTTGCACCCCTTTGATCCTGAGCAGGTCTATTTTATTGATGATACCGAAAAAGTCCTGAATGGCGCCAAGGCTTATGGCATCCAGAACCTGTTCTGCATCCAGCAACCATCTTCCAGTAAAGTTGCGCGCCAGACTTGCAATTACCCGATGCTGCACCAATTAACAGAGTTAATCACTCATTTAAATCAGTCTGAGGTAAACAAGCAATATGCGTAAATCGTCTTTACCCGAAGATGCGGTAGGCATGCGTATAGATAAATGGCTGTGGGCAGCACGTTTTTTTAAAACCCGTTCCATTGCCAAGAATGCTATTGAGGGCGGTAAAGTCCATCATAATGGTGAGCGTGTAAAAGTATCTCGCGAAGTCCGTGTGGGTATGGAGTTGACGATTCAGCAAGGTATCGAGAAAAAAACCGTAGTTGTAAAAGAACTTTCTGATGTTCGTGGTCCTGCACCTGTGGCACAGAAACTGTATGAAGAAACTGAAGTCAGTATCGCTCGCCGGGAATTGATTGCATCGCAAAGAAAGTTGCATAATCTAGCGCGTCCCGATCATCGACCAAGCAAAAAAGATCGTCGAGACATCAGTCGATTCAAGAATGAAAATAGTCAGAACTTTGATCAACATTGGTCATATAATGATGATTAAATTCAAGCGTCAGCATGTGTCGTAACACTGCTGGATTTTATAGAACACAAGGGAAATTTCTGTCACTATATTCCTGTGGAACGAAGCTCTAATGTAAGACATCCACTTGAGTACTAAGTTTGTGACATCGTATTGAGGTTGTAAGATGGATGAGAATAAAAACAAGGCGCTCAACGCTGCCTTAAGCCAGATTGAAAAACAGTTTGGTAAAAACACAGTGATGCGTCTTGGTGACAATACCGTGCAAGCAGTTGAAGCTGTATCTACAGGTTCTTTAACGCTTGATATTGCACTCGGTATTGGTGGTTTACCGAAAGGCCGTATTATCGAGATTTATGGTCCTGAATCCTCAGGTAAGACCACAATGACATTGCAAGCGATTGCTGAATGTCAAAAAGCTGGCGGTACATGTGCATTCATCGATGCCGAGCACGCGCTTGATCCTCAATATGCCCGTAAACTCGGTGTAGATATTGATAACCTGCTGGTTTCTCAGCCAGACAACGGTGAACAGGCACTTGAAATCGCTGATATGCTGGTACGTTCTGGTGCGATTGACCTGATCGTAGTCGACTCTGTTGCTGCATTGACCCCTCGCGCCGAGATTGAAGGCGAAATGGGTGACTCACATATGGGTCTGCAAGCACGTTTGATGAGCCAGGCACTGCGTAAAATTACCGGTAATGCCAAGCGTTCAAACTGTATGGTGATCTTCATTAACCAGATCCGTATGAAGATTGGTGTAATGTTCGGTAGCCCGGAAACAACTACTGGTGGTAATGCACTAAAATTCTATGCTTCTGTACGTCTGGATATCCGCCGTATCGGTCAGGTGAAAGAAGGCGACGAGATTGTAGGTTCTGAAACCAAAGTCAAAGTTGTGAAAAATAAAATGGCGCCTCCATTCAGAGAAGCTCTGTTCCAGATTCTGTATGGTAAAGGTGTTAACCATCTTGGTGAACTGATTGACCTTGCAGTACAGCAAGAAATTGTTCAGAAAGCGGGTGCATGGTATTCATATCAAGGCGACAAGATTGGCCAAGGTAAGAACAATACCATCCGTTATCTGGAAGAACACAAAGAGCTGGCGGATACTATTGAAAAACTGATCCGTGAGCAACTGCTTACTACAGGCAAAGTAGTCGAAGATAAAGACGAAGAAGAACCAGCAGACTTTCTGGATGCATAATCCTTGAACGTCATAACAGAGCGCCCTACGGGGCGTTTTTGTTATTATGGAATAGATATTTTTATCGAGATCAATATGTCAGACGCAAAATTCAGCAAACTTTTGGACTATGACGCGATTAAACAGCAGTTTGGTGATGCTGAAGACTCAGTCACTCCTGCACCTGTTGAGCCACAGACTTTGCCAGAATTTGATCCGGAAGACAGCTTATTTGGTAACTCCGATAAAGAGCAGAAGAAACCCGGTCTAACCGGCACCCGTTTGCGTTCTTATGCCTTTGCTGTACTAACTCGCAAAGAATACTCCAAAGCTGAACTCATTGAGAAACTGGCGCTTTATGCAGAAGATCGAAATGAAGTGGTCACTTTGGTTGAAGAGCTATCTAGAGAAAACTATCAAAGTGATCAACGTGTCGCTGAAATCATGTTATCGAGCCAAAAGCGTAAAGGCAAAGGTCCCAATCAGATTAAAATGAAGCTGAAAAGCAAAAAAATTGATACTGCCCTGATCAGTGAAGAACTAAAAGAAACGGACTGGGTACAACAGGCTTATGAACTGAAGCTTAGAAAATATGGTCCAGAAGTGACGAAAGACCCAAAACTTAAAGCCAAACAGATCCGTTTTCTAATGTATCGTGGTTTTGAAATGGATGCGATCATGAAAGCGATTAGCCGCAAAGCCGAAGATTAATTCTTTTGTATTTGTGAAAAATATGCTTAGGCTATTTTTTTATTTTCCTCTTTGCCATCCTGCTTAACTTAAATAGTTTCCCTTAATTTACAATTAATCCCGAACAACAAAAAGCTTTCAAAAACTCAAATTAAGATAGTCTATTCAAAAGATTGAATTTCAATATTCCAAACAATATGGCATCCACGAAAGCAGCTGTGAATAGAAGATTGAAAGTAAAGATTAAAAGGAATAGAAAACAATAGAAATTAAGATTGAAAAATAAAAAAATAATATAGAGAAATTTTATAATTATAAATCTGGTGGCAACCCTACCAGCAAAGCTCCGGCACATCATAGATCTACTACCGTTGCTACCTTCCGGTCCTGGCGGGGTTCATAGAGTACAATTGCGAAGTAACCGGCAGGGCTACCATTACAGGAATAGAGTATAGAGATTTTTATTGAAGTTGCAAGGGCTGTATTTCAAATTTTCGGCATAAGCTATCCGTTTGATTATTTTAAAAACAATATACCCCATTATGCTGATTTTTTAATATTCTTCACAATTAATTCATGAATATCGAAATTCACATGATCTTTGTAAAACCTTGTTGCAATTTCTAAAAATGCCGTTTTAAATGTGAAGCTATAAACAGGTTATCTCTTTTAGAATAAATGAGCTGCGGATACATAATCTCGCCAAGAATCATGGAACTTATATGATGTTTAAGAAACAGGTATTGTGTGCCCTCACTGCACTCTGTACAACCTCTCTTTTTGCTGCGATTCCTATCGAATCACGTGGACTCAGCCAAGGTGCTCAATCAAATAATATCAGCACTCAATCTGCCATTGCTACAGGTGCAGATGCACCTCAGACCAATACCAGCTGGCAGCTCATGCAAAAAAACCAGCAGCTTGAAAATGATCTACGCAGTTTACGTGGAAAAATCGAAGAACAAGAAAATGAAATCGAGAGATTAAAGAGCGAATTAACCAACCGCTATGCCGATCTGGATCAACGTCTGGAACTATTGCAGCAAAAAATTGAACCTGCTGAAGATACCTCCACGGAGGATAACCAACAGGATATTTCTCCCAGTTTAAGCTCTAATGCTCCAGCTACCACTCATCAGGCATCCACAACGCAACAGCCGAGTGAGCAGGAAAAAGCGGCTTATACCATTGCACTAGATGCCTATAAAAATGGTGGTGCAGCTAAAGCCATTGCGCCCATGCAAAATTTCATCAAGAATAATCCGAATAGCGTCTATATCAGCAATGCTCACTTCTGGTTAGCCGAATTTAACCTGTCGATTGATCCGCCGAATTTTAATGAAGCAAAGAAGAATTATCTGATTGTGGTTGACCGCTATCCAAATTCTGCAAAAGCCTCTACTGCCCTTTATCAGCTTTATAATATTAGTAAGGATGTAGAAAAGAACACTACTCTTGCTTCGCAATATAAAGCGAAACTACTCAAGAACTATCCGAAAGCTGAAGAAGTTAAATTTTTGAAGTAAATAAAAAGTCCCATAAAAAAAGACACCACGAAGGTGTCTTTTTTTTAATTCTACTTTCATTTCTTTAGCTTAGCGCACAATGCCACGCTTTGATTGTTCGAGTGAATCAATCAGACGTTGTGCTTCAGAAACTTCTGGAAGAATCTCGTTACGGATTTTCTCAATAGCTTCCTGAGTCGTTAAGCTAGATTTGTAAATCAGCTTAAAGGATTCACGTAAACCGTTAATCACGTCTTTTGACCAGCCTTTACGACGCATGCCTTCCACATTCATGGCAAATGCATGTGCCGGATTACCCGATACCATCACATAGGCAGGAACATCTTTCAGAATCAGTGAAGCGCCCCCAATCATGCTGTAAGAGTCAATTTTACAGAACTGGTGAATACCTGAGTTACCACCAATCACGACATAATCGCCTACGTGTACGTGACCCGCCACACCGACATTATTTGCGAAAATATTATGATCACCAACCATACAGTCATGTGCAATATGGGTATTTACCATTAACAGGTTATGACTGCCAATTTTAGTAATACCTTTGTCCTGAACCGTACCACGGTGCAGACTGCAGTGTTCACGAATCTTGTTATAATCACCAATTTCCAGCCAGGTTTCCTCACCTGCATATTTCAGATCCTGGCAGACTTCACCGACGCTGGCGAACTGAAAAATTTCATTATGTTCACCAATACGTGTAAAACCACCCACCACGACATGTGAATGCAGTTTGGTACCAGCACCAATCGTGACATTTGGCCCAATAATACAGTAAGGGCCAATCTGTACATCTGCAGCAATTACTGCAGATGCGTCAATGATGGCAGTTGGATGAATTAGGGGATTATTGCTCATGCCTGCTCGACTTTCAGATGGGAAACCATAATTTCCGCGGTTGTTGCGACAATGCCATCTACTGTGGCAATACAATTATATTTATAAATGCCACGTTTTTGCATCACTAATTCAGATTTAAGTACTAATTGGTCGCCAGCAACCACTTGTTTTTTAAATCGAACCTTCTCAGCGCCAGCAAAAAGGAATAATGAACCTTCTTTGGGAGTTTCATTATTCATGACAAAACCAAGGATACCTGAGATCTGTGCTAATGCCTCAACAATCAATACGCCTGGCATGATTGGATAGTTCGGAAAATGGCCTTGCAGAAACTCTTCATTAATTGAGACGTTTTTATAACCAACAATGCCATTTTCAGTAATATCGACAACGCGATCGACCAGCAGAAATGGATAGCGATGGGGCAAATATTCACGAATCTTTTGAATATTCATTGGCAATTCAGGCTTCGTGAATGTAGGCAAATTCGACTCTGTCATCATAATTATTTACGCAACTTAAATGTTGATTCAATGGACTCAATTTGAGATTGCATATGATCCAATCGTTTCACTAACTGGGTCAATGGCACATCTGCTAATTGTCTTAAGCGAACCACTGTGCGTTTCCATTGCTGATTTGGCAACAATCCCATGCCTGAAGAATAAGTACCTTCTTCAGTAATGTTATTTGTCACCATTGACATTCCTGTCAAGGTCACATTATCCGTGATATGTAGGTGTCCTGCTACCCCACAGGCCCCTGCGAGAATACAGTTTTTGCCAATCGTGGTACTGCCGGCAATCCCGCATTTGGCTGCAATCGCAGTGTTTTCACCAATCTTAACGTTATGGGCGATTTGCACAAGATTATCAATAATGACACCTTGTTCCAGAATTGTGTCATCCAGTGCACCCCGGTCAATACTACAGTTTGAGCCGATCCGGACATCATCTGCAATACGGACTGAACCCAATTGGGCAATTCGATGCCATTTCCCTTGATAAGGTGCAAAACCAAAACCTTCACTACCAATTACGGTATTGGCATGGATCCGAACACGATTACCGATTTTCGTAGCACCTGTTAAAGTCACATGTGCATCAATAAAACAGTCCCGGCCAATTTCAACCTGGTCGTCGATCTGAACGTGGGACTGGATAATCGTATTTTCACCCACCACACAATTCTCACCAATAACGGCATAGTGACCAATATAGGCACTGTCAGCAATGATGGCAGATGGATGAATTTGTGCGGTACTTTCAATTCCCTGAGTCGTATGTTTTTTCTCAAAAACGTGAGTCAGAATTGCAAAAGCCAGATAAGGGTTGGCCACTACAATGAAGTTCTGCTGGGAAGTTAGCTGCTCTTTTAATTCAGCAGTCACAATTAAAGCGCCCGCCTTACTCTGAGCTGCCTGTTCCAGATATTTATCTGCATTGACAAATGCAAGGTCATGAGAGGTTGCATTTTCAAGACTTGCCAAACCTCTCAAACATAAATCTGCCTGACCTACATACTCACCTTGGACAAGACGAGCGAGGTCAGCTAACTGAAGTTTTTGATGATTCATCGATTATTTAATTGCATTAACCTTTTGAATCATTTTATCAGTTAAATCATACTTCGCGTCATAAGCAAGTACGGAATTTTTATTTAAAACCACATCTAGCTTGTTTTCTTGGCGTAATTGTTCAGCAGCACGCTTCAAATTTCCTTCAAAAGCTTTATTTACACTTTGCATACGCGTTTGCACGGTTGCCTGTACCTGTTGCTGCACCCCTGCCAGTTGAGTCGCTTTACCTTCAAATTCTTTGGCTATTTTTTCACGTTCTGCTGGTGTTTTTGCAGCCTGGCCTTTTTGCTTGATTGCAGCAAGGTCTTTTTGAAACTGTGCAATCTGTGCGGTTTGCGGCTTGATTTCATTTTCCAGAGTGGCATTTTGCTGCTTTAAATAGATACTGTTTTGTACTACTTTTTCCAGATCAACAATTCCGTAATCATCTGCATGTGACAATGAAGTTAATCCCGCTAAAGCAATACCCATTGCCATCATCATTTTTTTCATGTTTTTACCCATTCAAAAAATTTTGCTCACAAAACCTGATGGCTTCATGAGCAAAATTTATATTTAAGATCAAAGTGTTCTTAGAAAGTACGCCCAATTTCAAACTGAACATTTTGAGTTTCATCACCGTCTTTATCATTCAACGGGTATGCATAGCTCAGTGATAATGGACCAATCATGGTAATCCAGGTGAAACCAGCACCTACGCTATAACGCATATTGCCTGCATCGAAACCAAAGTTATCTTTACAGTACTGTTTACCACTAATCGAGCTGCCATTCACGAAAATATTATCATTAGATACATCACACTGAGTATCAAATACTTGAGCACCTTCAGCAAAGAGTACCGGACGAACCTGACGCGCCCAATCTCCCTTAAATGGAACAGGCAGAACTAACTCAGTACCAAACTGAACTAAAGCATTACCGCCCACTTCTTCTGGGGATGGATCAGTTCGGCCGATGTCAGAGAAATATACGCCTGGATATTTAGGACCTAAGGTACTGTTTTCATAACCACGTACCGAACCATAACCACCGGCATAGAAGTTCTTATAGAAAGGCAGGTCATTACCATAGCCTAAACGGCCATAACCACGCAGAACAAAGTCTTTGCCTAATGGGAAGAAAGCCTGTGCGTCATAGGTGAGCTTTTGATATTCCACATCACTACCTGGCAAGGCAATTTCTGCATTGACACGATGTGACATACCTGTAGTCGGGAACATTGGACGGTTCAAGGTGTTATAAGACCAACCCAGATTCAGGTTATAGGTCAAGAAATCGCCTTTAAACTCTTGACCATATGAAATAGTATCAAGTGGAGCACCATTTGCATCTACACAGTTGCCTGTTGCAGATTCAACCTGACCTGGGCAGAAGTCACCACGCTTGGTTTCTTTACCACCATTACGTTCCAAATAGTCAGCCACATATGTAGATACATATGGCCCTGTGGTCACTTCAGTCTGGTCTATATTCAGACCCAGGCTTACACTCTGGTTCTCATCAATTGGATAACCAAAGTTAATACCACCACCCAAGCTGTCTGTAACATAGTTGTTTACGTTATAGTCATCATCCAACTTTGTTTTACGGTAGTAAAGATTATAACCGCGCCGTACACCATCAATCGTGAAGTACGGGTCCATTACACTCAAGTTATAATAATCTTGAGTTTCGGAACGTGACAGATCAATCGAAACGCTGTTCCCTGTACCCAGGAAGTTAGTCTGACTTAGACCAGCCTGGAACGTTACACCACCACTTTGAGAGAAACCAACAGCTAGAGTACTTGTACCTGAATGCTGCTCTTCAACTGCCACATTCAAATCAATTTGATCTGGTGATCCAGGAATACGAACAGGCTTAATATCAACTGTTTTAAAGAAACCAGTACGTTCTAAACGCACTTTAGACAGGTCAATCTTCTCATTGCTTGCCAGCGCACTTTCCATCTGGCGCATTTCACGACGCAATACTTCATCGGCAGTTTTAGAATTACCTGTGAAGTTGATCCGACGCACAGTGACTTGTTGACCCGGATTAATATAGTAGTTCAGATCAACCTGTTTAGTTTCGTTATTGATTTGAGGTACAACATTTACTTCAGCATAGTAATAACCAGCATTACCATATTTACGTAGCAATAGCTGCTTGACCGCATTCACTCGTTCCTGAGAGTAGGTATCACCTTCTTTATACAACTGCAAAGCTTGTAGCTCTTCAGGTTTATAAAGCGCATCGCCTAGGAATTTGGTTTGTCCAAACTTAAACTGTTCGCCTTCACTCACTGAAACTTCAATAAAGACATTCTTTTTATCTTCACTCAGGTTCAGACTTGAATTGGTAATATTGAAGTTGATGTAACCACGGTTCAGATACATCGCACGTAAAGCTTCCAGGCTCGCAGCCATTTTTTCACGTGCATAACGGTCATTACGTGAAATGACCGAGCTCCAGCCACTTTCTTTAACAGCGAAAGCCTGCTTGATATCTGATTCTTTAAAGACAGTATTGCCGATAATATTGATATCAAAAACTTTAGCGGCTTTACCTTCAACAAAATCAATCAGCACTTCAACGCGGTTATTTGGTCGCGGTGTCGTTGTTACCGTAATATCGGCATCATAACGACCTTGCTGCATATATTGCTGTTCCAGCTCGGTTTCGACTGTTTGCAGTGCAGATTTCTTCAGTACCTCACCTTCAGCCAGACCCATTTTTTTCAGGCCTTCTTCCAGCGCTTCCTTTGGAATCAGCTTATTGCCTTTCAGCTCAATTTTCGAAATTACCGGACGTTCTACGACCTGGAATACCAAGGTATTGCCCTGTTGAACGGCTTTGATGTCATCAAATAGTCCAGATGCATACAGGCTACGAATCGCATTGGCAATGATCGGATCATTCACCCGGTCACCACTGTTGATTGGCACCAAGCCGTACACATTTTCTGGAGTTAAACGTACCAATCCATCAAATTTTATATCTTGTACAATGAAGTCTTCTGCCGCATATACTTGTTGTGCTACTGCCATTGCACTAACGAGTGCCAAAGGCATAAATAAATGTGTGTGCTGCATGCCAGTCTTTTCCGCTGTTAATTATTCCATTTACGTTATTATAAACGCATAAAGTCATTAAATAATGCCAAAAGCATCATACTGCCGAGCAGTACCATACCAATTTTTAATCCAACCAATTGTATTTG
The DNA here is from genome assembly GCF_013417645.1 of Acinetobacter sp. YH12236. Classification (NCBI taxonomy): domain Bacteria; kingdom Pseudomonadati; phylum Pseudomonadota; class Gammaproteobacteria; order Moraxellales; family Moraxellaceae; genus Acinetobacter; species Acinetobacter sp. YH12236. Next base: position 22,498 of record NZ_VPDM01000026.1, on the reverse strand, counting down.
TTCAGAAACAGGTTTACCACGAATTAATTCGATAAAATAATAAACCAGATGTCCGCCATCAAGCATTGGGATTGGCAATAAGTTTAATATCCCTAAACTTACACTCATTAGCGCCATAAAGGAAATAAAAGTTTCCCAACCCATTTCCGCGCTTTGTCCTGCCACTTTGGCAATGGTAATCGGGCCAGAAAGATTATCCAGACCAATCAGACCACGTACCATTTTGACGATCGAGTTCAGAATCATTGAAGACAGATGTGCTGTCTTGTCAAAGGCCATCACCATCGCCTCAACAGGCGTATAGTGAATAGTCTGTTTATATTCAGCAGGAATTGTCACCTTACCCGGATCACTTTGAACTCCGAGCATACCGGTTACATTCCCCATATTGTCACGTTTGCCTTGCGGCATGACTTGAAGATGCACGACCTGATTACCACGTAATACATCTATCTTAAGTAATTTTTCTGGTGATGCCTGTACAACCTGTACCACATCGAACCAGTCTTTCATCTGTACACCATCAATGGCCAGAATCTTGTCACCTTCTTTAAGACCCTGACGAATGGCTGCACCATCTTCACTCAGTTTACTTACCACAGCCGGAATTTCCGGACGATATGGCAAGAAACCTAGTGTATCAAGGGGTGACTGACTTTGATCTTTAAGAAAGTCTTGAATTGGTAACTGGAATATCTTGTTTTCACCCGCACGGTCTGCCTGAATCGAGACCACACCAGTTTCACCCACACGATCCACCAAGGCATAACTCAGTTTTTCCCAAGTTTCGACTTGCGCACCATCTACAGCGACAATCTTGTCACCCGGCTGCATCTGTACTGCGGCTGCCGGTGTGTTTGGTAAGACCTTGCCTACGCGAGTATTAAGCTGTTCTTGTGCAGGTAAAAAAAGCACCCAAAACAGGACAACGGCTAAAAGCAGGTTAATGAGAGGACCCGCAGCAACGATGGCAATACGTTTCCAGGGATGCTGACGGTTAAAGGCTTTAGGCAAGTCTTCTTCTGCCACACTGCCTTCACGCTCGTCCAGCATTTTGACATAACCACCCAAAGGCAAAGCTGAAAGCTGATATTGGATACCGGATTTTTTGGAAGTCCACTTTAGAAGGGTTGGTCCAAAACCAATGGAATAGACCAGTACTTTAACGCCCAGTTTACGTGCCACAATGTAGTGACCAAACTCGTGAATCGCAATTAAGGGACCGAGTAATAGGATTGCGGCTGCAATAATAAACAAGGCGTTCATGTCTTAACTTCCTTTATTCACAACATATTGCTGTGATAAACCTCGTGCTGTGTGATCTGCATGCAGGATAGTATCCAGATCGTGTGCTGGTTGATTGTCCATCTGGTTCAGGACAGTTTCAACCACCTGAGGAATTTGGGTAAATCTGATTTGCTGATTTAAAAATGCAGCAACTGCAATTTCATTGGCCGCATTCAAAATTGTAGGCGCAATTCCACCACTCTTCATGGCTTGACGCGCTAATTTCAGTGCCGGAAAACGAACCACATCCGGTTCCTGGAAATTCAGTTGTGAATGCTTAAACAAATCCAGAGCCGGGATATGGGTACTGATCCGTTGTGGCCATGCCAAAGCATGTGCAATTGGCGTGCCCATATCCGGGTTGCCCATTTGTGCCAATGTTGACCCGTCCACATATTGCACCATGGAATGAATAATACTCTGTGGATGCACAACAACTGTAACAAATTGTTCTTGAACTGCAAACAAATGACACGCTTCGATAAGTTCCAGTCCCTTATTCATTAAAGTAGCGGAATCTACGGAAATCTTTTGCCCCATTGACCAGTTTGGATGTTTGCAGGCTTGAGCAGGCGTCACATCATGCAATTGTTCAAGAGAATGATTCAGGAATGGACCGCCAGAAGCAGTCAGTAAAATCTGATGAACACCGAGCTTAGGTTGACCATTACGTTCAGCATCAAAGTAGTTTTGAGGCAGGCACTGGAAAATCGCATTATGTTCAGAGTCGACTGGCAATAATAATGCACCATAATCTCGCGCGGCTTGCATCATGATGTCGCCGGACATGACCAAGGCTTCTTTATTGGCCAACAGGACACGCTTACCCGCTTTGACTGCAGCCAATGTAGGAAGCAGGCCTGCCGCCCCGACTATTGCTGCCATCACGATATCAACATCCGCATGCTCTGCGACTGAAATTAAGCCCGCTTCATCCTGAAGAATTTCGATATCTGATAAGCCCTGCACTTGTAGCAACTGAGAAAGCTCATCGACCTTATTTGCAGGTACTACAGCCACTTTAGGACGGTACTGCTGACAGATTTCTGCCAGCTCAGTAATACGACTTTGCGCTGTCACAGCGAAAACCGAGTAAGCTTCAGGATGTTGCTGCAAAATTTTTAAAGTACTTTGACCAATTGAACCTGTAGCACCCAGTATACAAACAGCTTGTGACATTTATAAATCTACGCCAATAAGTTTTAAAACATATATGCCTGTTGCAAAGATAGGAGCTGCAGCAAGCAAAGAATCAATACGATCTAGTACACCACCATGACCCGGCAAAATACGGCCCGAATCCTTGATTCCAGCACGACGCTTAATCATGGATTCAAACAAGTCACCTAGCACTGAACTAAACACGGTAATAACAGAAAGGATCAGGAACAGACATAGCTCTGGCCAGGTCATATCCAGATAAAGTGAAGCGACGACAACCACGATGAGCATGGAGGTAAGAATACCGCCGTATAGACCTTCTACCGACTTGTTTGGGCTGACATTTGGTGCGAGTTTTTTCTTGCCGAATTTGCGTCCAACAAAGTAAGCGCCACTGTCTGCACCCCATACCAGCAGAAACAGGTACATCAACCACCATGGGGAGTTTAGCCAAACCGAGAAGATTGCTGTAACAGCAGCAGAAACCAGCACAATCCCGATGCCATGCAAGCTGACATTGTACCAGCCATCATAATCAGGATAGGTTTTAACCCAGTAGATACTCAGCAACCAGGTCAGGATAGATGCCGACCATAATAATAAGGCCACATCCCAATAGTATAAAGCCAGTGCAGATAAGGCTGCAGTCAACAGACCATAGCCCCACGCCACTGGCTTAATTACATTTTTACATTTTCGCGGCATGAGTTTAAACCACTCATAGCCTGCCACCCCGGCAGCCACAACCATCAATGCGAACATTGGATATTGTGATTTGGTCGCAAACATACAGCTCAGTACGACTGCAACCAGCACCAATGCGGTTATAATCCGCTCAAACATGTGTATTAATTCTCAAGTCTTTCTTGAAGAATCTGCTCTGATGTTTTACCGAAACGACGTTCGCGCCCGCCAAATACAGCAAGTGCGTCATCGAATTCCTCTACGGTAAATTCTGGCCATAAGGTCTCAGTAAAATACAGCTCTGCATATGCTGCCTGCCAGAGCAGGAAATTGGACAGGCGGAAATCTCCACCGGTACGAATCAGCAGATCAACAGGCGGCAAGTCACTCAAACTGACATATTGACCGAACACATCAGTATCAATTGCTTCAAGATCTAATTTATTTGTTAAAACATCCGCAACAATCTGCTTCGCAGCTTGTGCCATGTCCCACATTCCACCATAGCTGATTGCAATGGTAAGCGTCATACTATCGAAATTAGCAGTCCTTTGTTCTGCTTGCAACATCAATGCTTGCAGTTCAGGAGATAAACGCGACCGATCACCAATAAAACGTAAAGCAATATTAAATTTTTGCATACGTGGCAACTGTTCATGAATCGTGTCTTCCAACAACTTCATGAGCAGGTCGACCTCATATTGGGGACGGTTCCAGTTTTCGCTGGAGAATGCAAAGACCGTTAAAGCCTGGATATTTCTTTTTCTACAATGTTCAACAATCGGGTCTAGAACCGTTTTTCCTTCACGGTGTCCATCGCCTTTCTGCATCTGATTTTTTTTGGCAAAACGATTGTTGCCATCCATGATGATGGCAACATGTTTTGGAAGACGGGAATTTTCTTCAGAAGCGGTCATTGATGAATTAGACCTTCATCAATTCAGCTTCTTTCGCAGCCAAGCGTTTGTCTACTTCAGCAACAAATTTGTCTGTGATTTTCTGAATTTCGTCAGATGCACGACGTTCATCATCTTCAGAAATTTCTTTTTCTTTCAACAATGCTTTGATGTCACCCAATACATCACGACGGATATTACGGATCGCAACTTTGGCATTTTCAGCTTCGTTACGTGCAACTTTCTGCATGTCACGACGGGTTTCTTCAGTTAGTGCAGCCATCGGTACACGGATCGCATCAGCAGTAATCGGGTTCAAACCAAGATCAGACTCACGGATCGCCTTATCAATCGCAGCAACCATTGAACGTTCAAATGGTTGAACCAGCAATGTACGTGAATCTTCCACGCCTACGTTTGCAACCTGATTCAATGGCACATCAGAGCCGTAGTAAGGAACCATGACGCCGTTCAAAATTGATGGATGCGCACGTCCGGTACGAACTTTAGCGAAACCATGTTCTAACGAGTCAAGAGACTTGTTCATACGCTCTTCTGCGTCTTTTTTAAGATCGTTAATCATATGATCTTCCTTACTTAATTCTTAAAAGATGTATTTACTAAATTAGGAGGTAGTATAAAGGGCTTTGTAGCTCACGTCATTAATTGGTGACGTGAGTTCCTTCTTTTTCACCCATCACCACTGAAAGCAATGCGCCAGATTTGTTCATGTCAAATACTTGAAGTGGCACATTGTGGTCACGACATAAGCAGATCGCAGTTAAATCCATGACGCCCAACTTCTCGTCCAACACCTGATCAAATGTCAATGTGTCGTATTTCACGGCATCTTCGTATTTGCTTGGATCTTTGTTGTAAACACCATCAACCTTAGTAGCTTTCAGGATCAGGTCAGATTCAATCTCGATACCACGCAAACAAGCTGCTGTATCCGTAGTAAAGAACGGATTACCTGTACCTGCTACAAATACGCACACTTCACCTTGAGTCAGATGACGAATCGCATCACGGCTAGAATAAGATTCAACCACTGCACCAATCGGTAATGCAGACATCAAACGGGTTTTGATATTACGGCGTACCAAAGCATCACGTAATGCCAGACCGTTCATGACAGTTGCCAGCATACCCATCTGGTCACCGGTTACACGACCTACCAGACCATCTTTTTGCAACTGGCTACCACGGTACAGGTTACCACCGCCCACGACGATACCGACTTGTACACCCAAACCCACGAGATGCGCAATAGAAAGTGACATCTGATCGAGCACTTGTGCATCGATACCCATGTCTTTGTTCCCTGCCAGTGCTTCACCAGATAGCTTTAGCAGGATGCGACCAAATCGTGGCTTTTTAGAATCCAACATCATAAAACTCCAAATTATTTAATATAAATTCTTTTAATTCAAAATCTTAAGCAGACTTGATTGAGATCAGCTTGGCAAATAAATCATATTCATCTGCATCAGTGATTTCGACTTCAAGCAAATCCCCTGCCTTAATCACACTTTTGTCGATATCTTCAACAAAAACATTACCATCAATTTCAGGCGCATCCGCATATGAGCGTGCTACAGCAACCGGGAATTCTTCTTCTAGATCATCGACTAGCACAGTCATTTTCTGGCCAATACGTTTTTGTAGCTTCGCTGCTGAAATTTCCTGCTGAACCTGCATGAAACGTTCATAACGTTCTTGCTTGATCTCTTCCGGCACATGGTCTGGAAGATCATTCGCTGTCGCACCTTCAACTGGTGAATAAGTAAAACAGCCCACGCGATCCAGTTGTGCTTCTTTCAGCCAGTCCAGAAGCATCTGGAAATCTTCTTCCGTTTCGCCCGGGAAACCCACCACAAATGTAGAACGGATGACTAGGTCAGGACATTTCTCACGCCATACTTTTAAACGCTCCAGTGTATTTTCACTGTGCGCTGGACGTTTCATCAGATTCAGGATTCTTGGGCTGGCATGCTGGAATGGAATATCCAGATAAGGCAGGATTTTGCCTTGAGCCATCAAATCGATCACGGCATCTACGTGTGGATATGGATAGACATAGTGCAGACGCACCCAGATGCCCAATTGACCCAATGCTTCACACATGTCATAGAATTTGGTTTTAACTGGCTGGCCGTTCCAGAAGTCCAGTTTGTATTTGGTGTCGACACCATAAGCAGAAGTATCTTGGGAGATCACGAGTACTTCTTTGACACCTGAACGTTTCAGTGCTGCAGCTTCTTCAAGCACAGAACCAACTGGACGGGAAACCAGATCACCACGCATACTTGGAATGATGCAGAAGGTACAACGGTGGTTACAGCCTTCTGATATTTTCAAGTACGCATAGTGTTTCGGAGTAAGACGAATGCCTTGCTCAGGAACTAAATCAATAAATGGATTGTGTTTTGGCGGCTCAGGAACATATTCATGTACCGCATCCATCACTTCTTCATAGGCCGCTGCACCTGTCACTTTCAGGACGTTCGGGTGCATTTGGCGAATTTTATCTTCGTCTTTTCCTAGACAACCTGTTACGATTACACGACCATTCGCGCTCATCGCTTCACCGATGGCATCTAAAGACTCTTGTACTGCAGATTCAATAAAACCACAGGTATTTACTACTACTAAATCAGCACCGTCATAATCCGATGCGACATCATAACCTTCAGTCTTTAACTGAGTTAAAATTCGTTCAGAATCTACCAATGCCTTAGGACAACCTAAAGATACAAAACCGACTTTGGGGGACTTCATGAATCTGCGCTCCACTAGAATGCGCGTATTGTATGTCTTTTCGCATCATAAAAATAGTTGAAATGGCCACTCTTTGCATCACGCACTAAAATAACGCCATAAAATATTCAATATAAAAGCTTATGCACCAAAATGAATCATTTTAGGTTTACAGCCTCAATTTAATCCGTTATACCTGAGTTTGATTGGGCATCCCTGTCAGATTTCGTGCATTTTTCAGCAAAATTTTAACAAGAGTTCTAAAGTTGGCGTGCATCTTGCTTATTTTGCCTCAAATCTGAACTTTGAAATTGTTATTTTGCTTTATGAAGATGCCATTGCGCCATTTTAATACAGGAAAACCACCGCTAATGGATCAGCCTCTTTCCATCGACTATCGCCTTTTGGTGGACAACCTGACCACTGCCATTATGCTGGTTGATAGTCATCTGAATATTTATTACTTAAATACAGCCTGCGAGGCTATGTTTGATGTCAGCCTGTTACGCGCATCAGGCACGCCGGTATTAAATATACTGCAAGCGCCGACAGATGAATTCAATACTGAAGAATCACTCTATAACACGCTGCATACCGGCCAACCTTATACTCGCCGTGAGGCGACGATCATCGTCAACTTTAAAGACATTCATGTGGACTATACGGTTTCCCTGCTCAATGCGGGCAAGCCAAATCACCCTTTATTACTGATCGAGCTGAATCAGCGTGACCGTATGCTGAAAATCTCACGTGAAGAAAACTATATTCAGCAGCACCAAGTCGCGCGTCAGTTGATTCGTGGCGTGGCACATGAGATCAAGAATCCACTCGGTGGCATTCGTGGTGCAACCCAGCTTCTGGCACGTAGTCTTGAAGATCCAAAATATAAAGAGTTCACTGACATTATTATTAGTGAAGTGGATCGCCTGAGAAATCTGGCAGATAGCATGCTCGGTTCACGCCAGTTACCCAGCTATGAAATGGTTAATGTACATGAGCCTTTAGAACGCGTTCGTTCACTGATTGTGAACCAGACTAAAAAGAAAATTAAAATTACCCGGGACTATGACCTGTCCCTGCCGGAAGTTCTGGCAGATCGCGATCAGCTGATTCAGGTCATGCTAAATATCTGCGTGAATGCCGTTCAGGCGATGACAGAAAACAAGGATTTCTTTGTCGAGCATCAACCGGAACTTATTTTAAGAACCCGGATTCAGCGTCTTTATACCATTAGTGGTGTGATTCACCGATCTGTGGTTCGAATCGACATTGAAGATAATGGTCCTGGTGTTCCAGACGATATTATCGAAGCCGTGTTCTACCCGCTTGTGACCAGCCGTGCCAAAGGTACCGGACTAGGTCTCAGCATTGCTCAAAATATTATGCATCAACATAACGGAATGATTGAATGCCAGTCAGTTCCAGGAAAAACCGTATTTAGCTTATTTTTACCTTGGGAGTCAGATCATGTCGCGAAATAAAATATGGGTGATTGATGACGATCGTGCCATGCGTTGGGTACTAGAAAAAACATTTAAAGAAGAAGGTTTCGACGTTACTAGTTTTGAAGAAGCCCAGTCAGCACTTGATCAGTTGGGCGTAGATGCACCTGATGTGATCCTAACCGATATCCGTATGCCAGGTATTGATGGTCTGACCTTTTTAGGCAAGGTGAAAAATACCAATCCTGATTTGCCGGTTATTATTATGACGGCGCATTCGGATCTGGAATCTGCTGTATCCAGTTATCAAACAGGTGCTTTTGAATACCTGCCAAAACCATTTGATATTGATGAAGCATTGGCACTGGTCAATCGTGCGATTTTACATATCACCAAATTACAGCAGCAAGAATCTGCCAAATCTGCACCAACCATTCAATCGACTGAGATCATTGGTGAATCGCCTGCCATGCAGGAAGTCTTCCGTGCCATTGGTCGTTTGTCTCAATCACACATTACCGTGCTGATTAATGGTGAATCCGGTACAGGTAAAGAACTGGTAGCGCATGCCCTACACCGCCATTCACCGCGTAGCAATAAACCGTTTATTGCACTGAACATGGCGGCTATTCCAAAAGACCTGATAGAGACTGAATTATTTGGTCATGAAAAAGGTGCTTTTACCGGTGCAAATACGCAACGTCAAGGCCGTTTTGAACAGGCCAACGGCGGTACGCTGTTCCTGGATGAAATTGGCGACATGCCTTTTGAAACACAAACGCGTTTATTACGTGTCCTTGCAGATGGTGAATTCTATCGCGTTGGTGGTCACATTCCGGTTAAAGTTGATGTACGTATTGTGGCTGCAACGCATCAGGACCTGGAAAAGCTGGTACATGATGGCCGCTTCCGTGAAGACTTGTATCACCGTCTAAACGTAATCCGTATTCATATACCTAAACTGGCGCATCGCTCTGAAGATATTCCAATGCTGGCACAGCACTTCCTTGCGCGTGCAGGTAAAGAACTGGGTGTAAATCCTAAAATCTTGCGTCCTGAAACTCAGGAATATATGCAGAAGCTGCCTTGGCAAGGCAACGTTCGTCAGCTTGAAAATACCTGTCGCTGGCTAACCGTGATGATCACAGGCCGTGAAGTTTATCCAGAAGATCTGCCACCTGAATTAAAACAGATTCCAATTCAGCAGCAAGACCCGGGTGCTCCAATTCCAAACCCGAATCAGATTGCGCCGCATCACTGGGATGAATTACTGGGTCAATGGGCAATCCAGAAACTGAAAAACGGCGAAATGAAGCTGTTAGATGTGGCTACACCAATGTTTGAACGCACACTCATTAATGCTGCACTACAACAAACCCGTGGTCGTAAGCGTCATGCTGCGGAGCTTTTAGGTTGGGGACGTAATACCCTCACCCGTAAGCTGAAAGAGCTTGGCATGGACAGTGCGGAGGATGATGAAGTCGAAGAAGTCGAAGGCCAAGCCTGAAATTAAAAAAGCACCCTTGGGTGCTTTTTTATTGCTTATATATAGTAATGAGATTCTTACACTGTTAAACCGATATAACGCGAATAACCTGCCGCGCCTAGATCCGATTTTAAAATCAGATAATTCGGATAAGTACTTGTGGTGATTTCTTCGAACATGTTGACGATGTCATCATTGGCATGCAGTTCATCCACTGTTTTTCGCATAGTTTGCTCAAATTCATCGGTGATGTATTCAAAGCCGATATCCATGGCAATAAACAAGGTATGTTCACAGGGTTGAACATACTGTTCTTCTTGCCAGTTAATAATCTCTTGATGGCAATGTGGGCAGGCAATATTATCGGTGGCTTGGATGTCGAGTTCTACAAGTTGATATGGCATTTGAATGCTCTAAATTTGAAAACTCTTATTATTTTATCAAACTCTCACATGCTACTTAAAAAATTATTTATGTTTAATCTTTAACATGTAAAATTAAATTATATTTCGACTTTATAAAATTTAACAATATGAGTTTTTCCGTTCAAGAAGTTGCACAGCTTTTAAAAAAAGCAAAAGAAAATGAAAAACCTTATGTTTTTTTCACTGGTGCTGGTTGCTCTATTAAAGCAGATGTACCTTCTGCAACAGGCTTAATAAAAGAAATTTGTAAAAAGTTTCCTATACAAGTTAAAAAATTAGACCCTGAAAAAGACAAATATAATTATGGAAAATATATGTCTGCTTTAGATAAGGCAGAAAGGCGTCAATTACTTAAACCACATATCATTGATAATAATAAGATCAATTGGGCCCATATTGCTTTAGCTTGTTTAATGCAAGCAGGTTATATTCAGCGAGTACTTACATTTAACTTTGATAGCATTTTATCTAGAGCATGCAGTTTACTCGGATTACATCCTTCAATCTATGACTTTGCAACTGCCAATCCACATCTTTATCATTTAATCAATGATCCATCTATTGTCCACCTTCATGGACAAGGCACTGGATTTGTTCAATTGAATACTGATGAAGAAACTGAACAACATACTAAAAAGCTAGGTGAATTTATTGCTGCTACTTTAAATACCAATCCAAGTTTATTTATTGGTTACAGTGGCAATGCAGACGCTTTCTTCCCCTTACTAGAAGAAAAGTACTCAGAACAGCATCGATTAATTTGGACTGGTACTAAAAATACAATCGAAGAACTAGAATCAGAATCAGTTAAGAATTTTTTAAATAAAAATAGCAATCTTACTCACTATATTGGCAACACATTCGCAGATGATTTTCTAGTACAAATTGCCAAAGAACTTGATTGCTTCCCGCCTGAACTTTTTTCTAACCCCTACAAGTTCCTCAACCAACAATTAGAAAATGTTCAAGAATATCCTCTTGGTGATGGATTGGACATTCTTGCCAATCTCACTGATTACTTAAAAGAACAATCTCAAAAACCCTTAATTGAAAGCTTGTATACTGCTTTTATTCACAAATACCCAAGTAAAGAATCTACAGAAGATCTTGGTGACGAAGAGATTGATCAGATTATGTGGGCTTATACAAAACAGGCTCAACTACTATACAATAAAGAAGACAATAAAGATTCCTTTGACCTTTATAAAAAAGCCATATCTATCAAAGATAATCATATGGGGTGTCTTTTAAATTATGCTTTAAACCTTGCAGAAACAGGTCAAAACAAGACAGATATAGAAATTTTAGAAAAATCTCTTAACTTATTTGAAAGAGCATATAATACGGGCTACAAAAATGCATTTATCATAGGGCAGCATGCTTTAGTTATCGCCAACATAGCATCAATTCAAAAGAATGAAATCAAATTATCACAGGCATTTAATAAATATGAAGAAGATTTAAAATTAGATCCAAATCATCTAGACAATTTAGGTAACTATAGCAACGCTTTAGAAACACTTTTCCAACTTAGTAAAGATTACAAATTTCTTGAACAAGCCATTCAGAATCACATTACAGCTTTACAAATCGCCCCAGATCATTTATTACACCTGAATCATCTTACCTCTAGATTATTAATGCTTTATCATTTTAAACCAAGCGAAGAACTATTAGAAAAAGCTTTCAAAGCAATACAATCAGCACTAATTCAATCACCAAACAAAACATACAATTTAGCTTGTTATTATTCTATTTCAAAAAATACCGAACTAGCTAAATCTAGCTTATTACATGCTGAACAACACAAGACACTTCCAGATTTTCAACATTTATCACAGGATAAAGATTTGGATAATGTTCGTAAAGAACCATGGTTTATTGATCTTCTAAATCGATTAAAAGAAGAAGCAACCCAAAAAGCATCATAGAATAAAAAACCCGCACTAAGCGGGTTTTCTATTACTTCATGATCTTAAGCAGATTTTTTAGCTTGAGCATTCTTACGAATGGTGATCATCACCAATTGAACGGCTGCTGGTGTTACACCTGGAATACGGCTTGCCTGAGCAAGTGTTTCAGGACGAATATCTTTCAGCTTCAAGGTAATTTCGCGAGAAAGCCCTGAAACGACATCATAGTCAAAATCAGCAGGAATACGAGTTTCTTCCAGACGTTTCATTTGCGCAACGTCTTGATGCTGACGGTTGATATAACCTTCGTATTTCACCGCAATTTCAATTTGATCACCGACTTGTGGTGAAACTTCAGAACCTGTGAGCTCTGCAATTTGAGCAAAGGTGATGTTTGGACGTTTTAACAAATCAATTGCAGAACATTCTTTAGAAAGATCCGCACCTGTCATCTCAACGAATTTTTTACCCATTGGGTTGTTTGGTGCAGCCCAAAGATGTTGTAGACGACCTGTTTCTTTCTCTACAGCTTCCATTTTTTCACAGTAAGCTGCCCAACGTTCGTCATCTACCAGACCCATTTCACGACCGATTGGTGTTAAACGTTGATCCGCATTGTCTTCACGTAACATCAAACGGTATTCCGCACGTGAAGTAAACATACGGTACGGTTCTTTAGTACCTAGTGTGATCAAGTCATCCACAAGTACACCCATGTACGCTTCATCACGTTTCGGTGTCCATTGTTCCTGATCCCAAGCACGACGTGCTGCGTTCAAGCCTGCAAGCAAGCCTTGAGCACCCGCTTCTTCATAACCGGTTGTACCGTTAATCTGACCAGCAAAGTACAGGTTATTGATCGCTTTGGTTTCCAAAGTGAACTTCAACGCTTGAGGGTTGAAATAATCGTATTCAATTGCATAACCTGGACGAAGAATGTGCGCATTCTCCATACCACGGATTGAGCGTACCAATTCAAACTGAACATCAAATGGTAAAGAAGTAGAAATACCATTTGGATAAAGCTCATGTGTATCCAGGCCTTCTGGTTCAAGGAAGACCTGATGGGAGTCTTTATCAGCGAATTTATGAATCTTATCTTCAATCGATGGGCAATAGCGTGGACCTACACCTTCAATCACACCAGTGTACATCGGTGAACGGTCTAAACCGCCACGAATGATCTCATGAGTACGTTCATTGGTATGCGTGATGTAGCAATTCACCTGTTCAGGGTGCATAGACACATCACCCATAAATGACATGGTTGGAGACGGGAAATCACCCGGCTGCGGTGTCATGACAGAGAAGTCGACTGAACGTGCATCAATACGTGGCGGTGTACCTGTTTTTAAACGACCTACAGGTAAGTTTAACTCACGTAAACGATGTGCCAATGAAATTGAAGGAGGATCGCCGGCACGACCACCTGAAGCATTGTTTAAGCCAATGTGAATCACACCACCCAAGAATGTACCTGCAGTTAGCACCACAGTTTTCGCATCAAAGCGAATACCCATTTGGGTCACGACACCTTTAACAGTATCGCCTTCAACAATCAGGTCATCTGCTGCTTGCTGAAAGATATCCAGATTCGCTTGATTTTCTAAAGTCTCACGAATCGCCGCTTTATAACGAACACGGTCAGCCTGCGCACGAGTTGCACGAACTGCTGCGCCTTTACGTGAATTCAGAATACGGAATTGAATACCGCCTTTATCGGCAGCCAGCGCCATCGCACCGCCCAAGGCATCAATTTCACGCACTAAATGTGATTTACCGATCCCGCCAATGGCCGGGTTACAGCTCATCTGCCCTAAAGTCTCAATGTTATGAGTTAAGAGTAATGTCTGTCGACCCATACGTGCTGCAGCCAGTGCTGCTTCCGTACCTGCGTGACCGCCACCGATAACAATGACATCGTATACTTTAGGATAGTGCATAGTGGTAAATAGAGAGATAGAAAAAGGATAGCTGAACATTATAGCAAACTTCCTTCCAAAGTTGACAAAATCACTTGAATTTATCCTTCGGAATTTACTCTGCCAGCCAATAAAGCAATGTAATTAAACTTTGCATACTTACTATATAAATTAAACATCTAAACTCAAAAAGTTACCCGACTCATATTGTTTAATATTGATTAGTTTTTAATCTATAAAGTGGTCACATTACAAACAAAGGTATACATGATGAATAAGAATATTTTCCTAGCAACAGCGCTCTGCGGTCTATGTTTCGCTCCATTTGCAGCCTCAGCAAATGATAAAGTCGAGAAGGTTTATAATGCCCAAAAATACCAGCAAGTTTGTAAAGGTAAATCAGAGGGCGCTCCTGTAAGTTTTGCTTACCGCGGCATTATCTGGAATGGTACCTGTCAGCAACAGTTCTTCCCTTCCTCATCAACCAATATCAAAGGCGATGAACCTGAACTTTATACATCTTGTAGTTCAGGCGGCAAAACTTCAGCAACCATTAATGGCACTCAGGTCAATGGTAAATGTGCATTAGGCTTTACCCCTCCACGTCCACAGTCACAAATGCAAACTCAGCCTCAAACCCCATCTCAATCAGGGATGTAAATCACTATATAGCTGATTAAATATATTTTTAATCAGAAACTTAACGGGTAAAATGCATAAATTTTACCCGTTTTTATATTGCTTATTTATTCATCTACGCTAAACTCAAAACATACCTAAAAAATGAATAATAAAAAGGAAACTTCATGGATTCGGGGTTTTTTAGTTTGTTTTTGCCGATTACTTTGGCAATTACGATGATGGGGTTAGGACTACAGTTAACAGTCAAGGATTTTCTGCATGTTAGTCGTTATCCCAAGGTGATTTTTATTGTCTTATTCTCACAACTGGTCATTTTAACCGGTTTAACCTTTTTAATCTGTCTGGTACTGGATCTGCCACCATTGCTTGCTGTAGGCATGATGCTGCTAGCTGCCTCTCCAGGAGGTGCCACTGCCAATCTGCTGAGCTATCTTTATAAAGGTGATGTGGCGCTTAATATCACGTTAACCGCCATCAATACGATTATTTCTATTTTCACCTTACCTTTTATTATGAACCTGTCCCTGTACTATTTTATAGGACAGGATACCGGCATCGGCTTACCGCTTGAAAAAATGGCTCAGGTTTTTCTGATTACAATTATTCCGGTTGTGATCGGCATGCTGATTCGGGCAAAATTTCCAAAGCTTTCAGATATTGTACATATGCCAATGCGGCTGCTATCTATCGCTTTTTTAAGCATGCTCTTGATTTATGCCATTTTCCAAGAGCGCTTTAACATCATCGAATATTTTGCCAGTATCGGGATTGCTACTTCCATATTATGTTTTTCCAGCCTGTTTCTCGGTTATTGCCTGCCTTTATTAATGGATATCCCAGACAAGATGGCACGCGCCTGTACCTTTGAAGTCGGCATTCACAACACAACTGTATCAATGACGATTGCGATTTCTGTCCTCAATAATGTCACCATTGCCATCCCTGCGGGTATTTATTCAATTGTCATGTACGTTTTTGCCGGTATTTTTGGTTTTATGATTAGTCAGCAAAAGCTTAGCTATAGTGGCAAGAGTCGTTTATCAGATTTGTAACTTCCTAAGTCAAATGCCTGCTTAAGCTGTATGCTTTTTATAGAAAATTTAAAACTATTAAAATAAATTTCTATAAGGAGCATGCAGATGGACTCTGGCATCATAACAATATTCCTCCCCCTCGCACTCGCCATCATCATGGTGGGATTAGGACTCGAACTCACGCTCAAAGATTTTGCCCGGGTAAGCCAGCACCCTAAAGCAGTGCTGGTTGCCTTGTTTTGTCAATTAATTCTACTGGTAAGCATTGCTTTCATTCTATGTAAAGTTCTGACTTTACCACCTTTACTAGCTGTTGGTCTGATGTTGCTGGCCGCATCGCCAGGTGGCAGTACCGCAAATCTGTTCAGCTATCTGTTTAAAGGCGATCTAGCCCTCAATATTACCTTGACTGCGATCAATTCGGTGGTTGCTGCATTTACCTTGCCTTTAATTATGAACTTTTCCATTATGCATTTTATGCAGGACAGTCAGCAGATCAGCTTGCAGTTCGGAAAGATTCTGCAAGTGTTTGGTATCATTATTATACCAGTCGCGATTGGTATGTTGATTCGTCATTATGCGCCTGCACTTACAGTAAAGTTAAACAAGCCTCTTCGCATTTTTGCAGTCCTCTTTCTAGTACTGATTATCGCCGGAGCAATTTATAGTGAACGCGCTAATATTGCCGAATATCTGACTCAGGTGGGTTTAGCAACCGCCCTGTTCTGTCTCTTCAGCTTAATAATTGGCTATTTTGTTCCACGACTGATGAATATCAATTCCGCTCAGGCACGTGCCAGTGCCTTCGAGATCGGTATTCATAACAGTACGCTTGCCATGACTATTGCACTTACTGTCATGTCCAGTACTGCAGTTGCCATGCCTGCAGCGGTCTATTCCATCTTCATGTATATCTTCGCGGCTATTTTTGGATTATTACTGAATCGCTTTGCTCCAGTAACTGCACGTCCTAGCATTTCTCCCACTCAGGAAAATGCGTTTTAACCGGTTTTCATAAAAAGGATGCGAAAGCATCCTTTTTATTTAACTCCGTCTCAAGAAGATCACACCTTCAAGCCGAACTTCCGTTACAATAGCTTTTTGAAAAAATGTATAAAGGTTATTTCTGTGAAGTGGTTACAAATTCATATTACAGTTGATCAGGCTCAGGTAGATTTTACTGAAACATTACTTAGCTCACTGGGCGCCGTAAGTGTCACTCTGGATGATGCTGAAAACCAGGATTTGCTGGAACCACTTCCAGGTGAAACACCACTCTGGAATAAAGTGATCGTGACTGGCATCTATGCTCAGGAAGATGACGAAGAAGAAATCGATGTAGCTGCATTGGAAACCTTTATTCGCGCACAACTACCTGAAGCACCGATCCGGCATGAATTCCTGGAAGATCAAGCTTGGGAACGCACCTGGATGGATGCCTACGAGCCAATCCAGATTTCTGAAAAATTCTGGATTGTTCCAGAATGGATGCAAGCGCCTGAAGCAGATGCAGTGAATATCAAGCTTGATCCAGGTTTGGCTTTTGGTACAGGTAACCATGCATCTACTTTCCTTTGCCTGCAATGGCTAGGCAAAACCGATGTAAAAGACAAGATCGTGATCGATTATGGCTGTGGTTCAGGTATTCTGGCTGTCGCGGCCCTGTTACTCGGTGCCAAATATGCCTATGCAACTGATATTGACCCACAAGCTGTTTTAGCCACCAAACAGAATGCTGAACTGAATGGCGTATTGGATCGACTTTATGTTGGTTTACCGGAAGAGTTCAACACAGAGCTTGGCGAGCAGAAAGCAGATGTGTTTGTTGCCAATATTCTGGCTGGCCCACTCATGATGCTTGAGCCTGAGTTCGCAGAATTGGTCAAACCTGAGGCAGAGTTCGCACTCGCAGGTGTTATCGAAGAGCAAGTTGCTGATGTTACTAGCATTTACTCAAAACATTTTGATATATTAGAAGTAGAAAAACGCGATGAACACTGGTGCCGTATCTCGGGGAAACGCCATAAGAATTAAAGAGTCTATAAACATTTATGAGTGACAAGCGAACCCACTGCCCGACCTGCTCTACAACCTATAAAGTTACGGTTGCGCAATTAACCATTGCCCAAGGCATGGTTTGCTGCCCAAAATGTAGTACGACCTTTAATGCTTTATCGCATCTGGTGACCGAAGCACAGAATTCGGTCGCCCTTACCCATACGCCAAGTCATGTTTCTTATATTAATAGAAACCTCACCGAATCTACTTCTTCAGCTAATTCTTCAGATCAGCACTATTTACTGAACATCTTTGATGAAAAAGTTGAAAACTCAAATATTGATCTGAAGACCTATCTGAACAACCTGAATTATTTCAGTACTGAACCGATTGCAGTACTGCCTAGCATGAACTGGGATGATCAGGCTGATAAACAGCACAATAAAGGCCCGCTTTATTATTTAGGCTGGACCAGCCTAAACCTGTTCTTATTTGGCTTACTTTTATTTCAATTCTTCTGGTTCAATCCACACTATATTAAGAATAGTCATGTGATGAGTGTGGCTTTTAACAATATCTGTGAAGTGTTCAACTGTTCCAATCTGGAAGAACATTACAATCTGATCAATACCAATAAGGTCAAAGCCAAAGCGATTGCCACAGATAAAACCCAGTTTAGTGGTGAGCTAATCAATTTCCACAAGCGCAGTCTGGAAATGCCAAACTTAAGAGTTCACCTTAAAGATCAGGGTGTAGTCTTGGCGACTTATAATTTAAAACCTCAGGAATACCTGATCGAAAGCCTGGTTAAGATTCAACGTATTCCCCAAAACAGCCCATTTAAATTTGAATTTGTGCTTCCTGTCGACCGTAAAGACTTCGATAATTACAGTTTGGAAATAATTCGACCTTAATATTGATAAAAACTATTAAAAAACGAAAAAAAAGTTAAAAAAAATGCAGTTTTCTTGCTCACTTTTCCCGAGACAATGGTATTATACGCGCCACGAAAGCTATGTGCTGCAAACTCCTCGCTAATTTTTCACAACAAATACAGTCTTGCCTAATGCGCTATAAAACTTATTGCGTATCGAGCAGATTTTTTTGTTTTGATTTTGGTCAGTAACAAAACTTTAACTATTGTTACGCTTATTTTTCGACCAAATCGTCGAGATGTGGCAAGCTACAAGCTCAATGTAATGACCAAGTTTTAGAACTCCAGTTTTAGGATCTAAAATGGAGTTCATTTCAATTTCTAGACCACTTTTATATATCGCTTTACCCAAGTGATATTTGATTTTTCGGATTAATTCGCATGAATAGCAAATCTCCTATTTTTACTGCACAATCTGATGTCGCTCTTCGTATTCACGTAGATCGCGCAGTTCGCCACTACTTTGCACAACTGCAAGGCGAGCAACCTTCTCAGGTGTACGACATGGTGCTGGCAGAAATGGAGAAGCCTTTATTATCTGTCGTTCTAGAATATACGCGTGGTAATCAGACACGCGCTGCCGAGATTCTCGGACTAAACCGCGGTACTTTACGTAAAAAGTTAAAAGCTCACGGTTTAATGAGTGAATAAATGATAAAATGCTTGCGGCTACCGCAGGCATTTTTTTTGACTGTTAATTAGCTATTTAGATTTAATCTGTTCCTTGGTAACTGTGACGAAGATCATGACTATTAAACGCGCTTTAATCTCTGTTTCCGATAAAACCGGTATTGTGGAATTTGCACAAGACCTTGCTGCTCTTGGGGTAGAAATTTTATCTACAGGTGGTACATACAAATTGTTGAAAGACAATAATGTTGCTGTAGTAGAAGTTTCGGAGCACACTGGTTTCCCAGAGATGATGGACGGCCGTGTAAAAACGCTACATCCGAAAATTCATGGTGGCATCCTGGCTCGTCGTGGTCTAGACGAAGCTGTGATGGCTGAACACAACATCGATGCGATCGATCTTGTCGTTGTTAACCTGTATCCATTTGCTGCAACTGTAGCGAAACCAAACTGTTCACTGGCTGATGCAATTGAAAACATCGACATCGGTGGTCCAACAATGGTTCGTGCTGCTGCAAAAAACCACGCGTCTGTTGGTATCGTAGTAAATGCTGCTGACTATGCAACTGTAATTGCTGAGCTTAAAGCTGATGGTGCTTTATCTTATGCAACCCGTTTTGACCTTGCGGTTAAAGCATTCGAACATACTGCTCAATATGACGGTATGATCGCATCTTACTTAGGCGCTCGCGTAGGTAAAGAAGAAGGTCAGGCAGACAAATTTGCGCGTACTTTCAATACTCAATTAAACAAAGCTCAAGACTTACGTTACGGTGAAAACCCGCATCAGTCTGCTGCTTTCTATGTAGATCCTGCTGCGAAAGAAGCTTCTGTTGCGACTGCTAAGCAGCTACAAGGTAAAGAACTTTCTTATAACAACATCGCGGATACTGATGCTGCACTTGAATGTGTGAAATCATTTGCGAAACCTGCTTGTGTGATCGTAAAACATGCGAACCCATGTGGTGTTGCAGTTTCTCTAGACGGCATCAAAGCTGCTTATGATCTTGCTTATGCAACTGACCCTGAATCTGCATTCGGTGGCATCATTGCATTCAACCGTGAATTAGACGTTGCAACTGCACAAGCAATTGTGGATCGTCAATTCGTTGAAGTGATCATTGCACCAAGCATCGCTGACGGCGTACTTGAAGTGACTGGCGCGAAGAAAAACGTACGTGTACTCGTATGTGGTGAACTTCCAGCAATTAACGAACGTGCTCCACAGCTTGACTACAAACGCGTAAACGGTGGTTTATTGGTTCAAGATCAAGACTTGGGCATGATCACTAAAGATGACCTGAAAGTTGTGACTAAACGCGCTCCAACTGAACAAGAAATCGATGACATGATCTTCGCTTGGAAAGTTGCTAAATACGTGAAATCTAACGCGATTGTTTATGCGAAAAATCGTCAAACCATTGGTGTGGGCGCAGGTCAAATGAGCCGTGTCAACTCTGCTCGTATTGCTGCAATCAAAGCTGAACATGCAGGTCTTGTGGTTGAAGGTGCAGTCATGGCGTCTGACGCATTCTTCCCATTCCGTGATGGTATTGATAACGCTGCCAAAGCTGGTATCAAATGCATTATCCAACCGGGTGGTTCTATGCGTGATGAAGAAACAATTGCAGCAGCTGACGAAGCTGGTATTGCAATGGTATTCACTGGCATGCGTCATTTCCGCCACTAATTTTTAAGTATTAAATTTCAAACCCTCCTTTTCATAAGGAGGGTTTGCTACATCAGTAGATTGTTTAATATCTTGCTATAAGATGTTAAAAGATTTTTAAACCTCATTGGGTTTGTGGAATTTCATTTTCGAGGGAATTTTCTAAAGATGAACATTTTAGTTTTAGGTGGTGGCGGCCGTGAACATGCACTTGCATGGAAAATCGCACAAGACGATCAAGTAGCAAAAGTATTTGTTGCACCGGGCAATGCAGGCACCGCAACTGAAAATAAATGTGAAAATGTCGCTTTGGACATTCTCGACAATCCTGCCATCATTAATTTTGCAAAAAACAATGCAGTTGAAATGATTATTGTAGGTCCTGAAGCACCGCTTGTGAATGGTGTGGTTGATGCTTGCCGCGAAACAGGCGTGAAAGTTTGGGGTCCAACTCAATTTGCTGCTCAGCTGGAAGGCTCTAAAGCATTCGCTAAGCACTTCTTAAAACGCCATAACATTCCAACTGCTTTCTACGATGTATTTACTGAAGTAGACGCAGCAAAAGCATTTGTAGAGAAAAATGGTGCACCAATCGTGATCAAGGCTGATGGTCTTGCTGCCGGTAAAGGCGTGATTGTTGCCATGACCAATCAAGAAGCATTTGATGCGATTGATGACATGCTGGCTGGCAACAAGTTTGGCGATGCCGGTTCTCGTGTAGTCATTGAAGAATTCCTTGCTGGTGAAGAAGCATCTTTCATTTGTATGATTGATGGCGACAACATCCTGCCAATGGCGACCTCACAAGACCATAAGCGTATTTTTGAAGGCGACCAAGGTCCGAACACTGGCGGTATGGGAGCATACTCTCCTGCTCCTGTTGTGACTGCTGACGTATTCGAAAAAGCCATGAATGAAGTGATGCGTCCGACTGTTGAAGGCATGAAAAAAGATGGTCACGTATACACAGGTTTCTTATACGCAGGCTTGATGATTGACGACAAAGGCCAACCAAAAGTGATTGAGTTCAACTGTCGTTTTGGCGATCCAGAAACTCAACCAATCATGATGCGTTTAAAATCATCTTTGGTTGATTTAGTCCAAGCAGGTCTTGAAGGTAATTTACCTGCAGAAGCTGAATGGGATGAGCGTAAAACTGTCGGGATCGTACTGGCATCTAAAGGCTATCCTGAAACTTCTAGCAATGGCGATGTGATTTCAGGTCTAGATACTGAAATGACCGATGCCAAAGTATTCCATGCAGGCACCAAAGCCAATGAAAATGGTGATATTGTCACTGCTGGCGGTCGTGTACTTTGTGTGACTGCTTTGGGTAATACCATTGGTGAAGCACAAGCGAAAGCATTAGAGCTTTGTGAAAAAGTAACATTCGACGGCGTTCAATACCGTAAAGATATTGGTTACCGTGCAATTGCGCGTGAAAATGCTTAATCTATATTTAGATTAAATAAAAACCCCGCTGAGTGCGTAATGCCAGTCAGTTAAGCAAATATTAGTAAAATGTAGTAAAAATGAGTGTATGTAAATACGCTCATTTTTTTATGACTTTATCTGAAAATTTAGATTGCACCCTTCAACATTCTTTACCTTCACT
>NZ_VPDM01000025.1:0-48689 GCF_013417645.1 Acinetobacter sp. YH12236 | reverse complement strand
CCCCAACAGTAATAAGCCTGATCGTTCACCGATTGAAGGAATAGTTTGCAGTAATTTCAAATCCTGTTTCAATGTTGGATCTTGATCTATGTGATTATTTATTAACTTATCAATATGTTCAAGTTGCCGATTTAAATAGGCTTTGTTGCATAAACATTTTGCAAGGCACTGATTTTTAAAGGTTTGTGAAAATTTCAACCTAAGAATAAATTTAATAAAATCATATTCTTAGGTATTTGTGCAACAAAGCCGATCCGAATCGGAAGCCAAAAAGCTTTTGGGGCAGATTATTAGGACGGAAGTGAATTCATAGTAACTGTCCAAATGAAAGAAGAATCAGTGTCCTTTACGATAAGAATATGCAATTTATCTAAGAATTATATTGCTGAATAAGCTTTTAAGAATATAGGTTTGGGCAATAAAGCCTTTAAATTCTATTACTGAATAAACCCTAAGTGGCCGATTTGGAATAGGAATGAGTGGTAGGGTGCGAATAGGAATAGGTGGTAGGTTTATGCTGGAATATGCATTGAGTCCAATCCTTGATCGTGGAGACTATTGTATTAGAAACAATAGCAGACCTAAAAGGCTTTACTGGTATCCATTGATTATTCAATAACATTAAATAGAGCCGTGAGACGTTGAAAGGCTCACAGAGTGGGAGGTAAAGTATATCCTCATCTCTCGTAAAACAGCTGACGAAGTCCGAGATAGAATCATTGCGTCAAAAAAAACGTGATATTTGAGAACTAAAAAAGAAGTGGTACTCCTACTGGTTACTAAAATTAAAGTATATTGAATAATAAATTTATAAAACAATACTTTACAAATCTATATGATGCGTAGTGTACGCATCATACATAAAGCGTTCTATTTTGATATAATTGATCCAATCAACCCATTGTTAGGTTTCATTTAAATTCCATGAGTCTTACTGAAATTAAAGTTCGCCAAGCTCATTGTAAGGAAAAAACCAGTTTTTTATCCGATGAAGATGGGCTTAGCCTGAAGATTGAGCCGAGTGGAAGAAAATCTTGGTGCTATCGCTATACAGATCCACAAACTAAAAAACGTCGACGCATTCAGTTAGGTCGTTATCCTGATTTATCGCTGAAAAAGGCACGACAAGTCAGAGATGACTTTAAAGACAATGATTTCTGTTTTGAACAAGATACTGCCTCTAATGTCATCACCTTTGGTAAGGTCGGGGAGGAGTGGTTACAGTTCAAACTGAAAAATGCCTTCAACGATCTACCCCGCTGTGGTGTACTACAGTTAGCAGAAAGATGCTTACAGCAAGATATTTATCCAGACCTTCAGGATCTACCTTTTCAAAACATCAAGCGTTATGACCTGGTTTCAGTAATCAAAAAAATAGAGGGACGCCAAGTAAAAGAACCTGTCAAGAAAGCTTGTAGTTATTTGAACCAAATTTATGACTACGCTGTAGCGATGGGTTATTGTGAATTCAACATCGCGCATGGTTTAAATAAAATCGCCATTAACAGTAAAATCAAGAAAAATTATCCGTATTTGAAAGCGGAGGATATATCTGATTTTAAGTATAAATTACAAAAATTGGATGCCCATCCGATTATTAAAAAAGCACTGCTGTTCAAATTACATACTGGCGTGCGAGGGGCTGAATTGTTATTGGCTGAGCCTCATCATTTTGATTTAAATGAAAAAGTCTGGAAAATACCTGCCTTGCATATTAAACAGTTTCGACGAAAAGTCATATTAGGCCATGAGATTCCCGACTTCTTAGTTCCACTTTCAGATCAGGCTTTAGATATTTTAAAAGACGTCATGCAATGGTCATACGGTGAAAAGTACATTTTTGCTAGCCCACGGAAACATAATCAACCGATTCATTTTAATACATTAAATATGGCTATACGTAAGATGGGCTATGGAAAACATCAATTATCCTCTCATGGACTACGTTCCACTTTTAGTACCATTTTGAATGACTCAGGTTTGTTCCAGGATAACTGGATTGAGGCACAACTTTCACATATTGATAAGAACCGTACCCGTGCCAGCTATAATCACGCTGACTATTTAGCCCAGCGGACTGAAATGATGCAGTGGTGGGGTGATTATTTAAGTACTGCTAAGTGAAAATCGTACTTTTATACATAGACTTAAAACATTATGGGGTTTCAAATGGATAGTAAACAATATACTTGCCGT
The DNA here is from genome assembly GCF_013417645.1 of Acinetobacter sp. YH12236. Lineage (NCBI taxonomy): Bacteria > Pseudomonadati > Pseudomonadota > Gammaproteobacteria > Moraxellales > Moraxellaceae > Acinetobacter > Acinetobacter sp. YH12236. The sequence goes on along the minus strand of NZ_VPDM01000025.1, from coordinate 46,493 downwards.
GTTACATGGTCAGCAGAATATAATGAGTATGTTGGGTTGTTCGAACCACAAGCACTAGCCATTTGTTGTAATTCAGCTTTAAGCGCCCTTAATTCTTTCATGCGTTTATTCACTAGTGCAAGTTGCTGATCAATTAATGCATTAACGCTAGAGCAGCTTTCTTCTGGCTTATTTTTTAATTCGATAAGACGTTTAATATCATTGAGTGATATATCTAGGCTGCGACAATGCTTTACGAATTCCAATTGTTTAAGTGCTTTGCTATCATACAGCCTGAAATTACCTTCTGAACGATTTGGATTTAACAGTAATCCTTCTCTTTCATAATATCTAATCGTTTGTATTGAACAGCCCGATTTTTTTGACAATTCGCCTATTTTCATCAATTTCCCCCAGACATTTGACTCTATAGTTACTATAGAGTCTATAGTATAAGTATGCAACGAAAAGGATATATAAAAAATGACTGAGAAATATTTAAACAATACGAATATCGTTAATTTTGAACACAAAGATATCCAATCCTTGATCGATCAACGTAGGTGGAAAAACTTGGATAACTTCAACAAAATTGGTGCCGCTTATCAGTTTGTAAAAGATGAGATTTTCTTTGGTTATAATGAAAGCGATGATATTGCAGCAAGCGATGTGCTAGCAGATGGTTATGGACAATGTAATACTAAGGGTAATCTGTTAATGGCACTATTGCGTGGACTAGGCATTCAATGCCGATTTCATGGGTTTACCATAGACCAGCAACTACAAAAAGGTGCTATCCCAAGCTATGTATTTTGGTTAGCACCTAAATACATCATTCATAGTTGGGTAGAAGTTTACTTTGAAGGGCGTTGGATAAACTTAGAGGGCTTTATATTGGATGAGCAATACTTAAGCTCTCTACAGGAGAAATTTGACCAAGTAAAAGATGATTTTTGTGGTTATGGTGTTGCAACAAAGTGCTTTTCATCACCAGATACAGATTGGCGTGGAGAAAATACCTATATTCAAAAAGAAGGTATTCATGATGACTTTGGGCTTTATGATTCCCCTGATGAGTTCTATCTCGAAAAAGGGACTAACTTGTCGGGGTTCAAACGCTGGATATATCAACGCTTGATACGTCACTTGATTAATATGAATGTATCAAAACTAAGAAATAGAAAAGTACTAGAGGTACAAAATGCACAACCATAATCATAGTCATCAACATGGTAAAGATGACCGTATTGGTTGGGCATTTTTCCTTAATGTGACATTCACTATTATCGAATTTATAGGTGGTTGGCTCACTAACAGTACGGCGATAATGGCAGATGCAGTTCACGATCTTGGTGATAGTCTTTCAATAGGTTTTGCGTGGATTTTAAGTCGTTTTTCAGATAAAGAAGCATCAGATAAGTTTAGTTATGGTTATCGTAGACTTACTCTCTTTGGCGCATTGATAAACAGTATTGTTTTAATCATTGGCTCAATTTGGATTTTATTTGAAGCAATTCCAAAGCTGTCCAATCCTGAAATGCCTGTAGTCGAGGGGATGTTAGGGCTAGCGATACTCGGCGTTGCCGTTAACGGATATGCTGTATTAAAATTAAAAGCGGGTGAAACATTAAATGAGAAAGTGCTGACATGGCACCTTCTTGAAGATGTACTTGGATGGGTTGCCGTTCTTATAGTCTCTATCGTACTGTTGTTCGCTGAACTGCCGATATTAGATCCCCTTTTATCAATAGGGTTCACGCTGTTCATCTTGTTTAATGTTTTCAAAAACCTGAAATCAACACTCGTTTTATTTCTTCAAGCTGCACCCGATAAAGAGACTCAAAAGCGTATTAAACTATCACTAATGGAATTTCCTGAAGTTAATGGTATCCACCACATGCACTTTTGGTCACTAGATGGTGAAAGTCACGTTTTAACAGCGCACCTTGAGCTGAGTGACAACTTTGACGTTAAAGAATTAATTAGGCTTAAACAAGAAGTTGCAGCTAAATTATCTTCCTATCATTTATCGCATACAACGATAGAGTTTGAGTTTTTAAATGAAAATTGTCGGGATGAAGCGCAGTAAGCTTTATCAATAAAATGTTGGGCATACAATATTAAAAGCAGCTTAATTAGGCATAACCTAGTAATTAAGCTGCTTTTTTTGATTTTAAATTTCGTCGGATTGCTGTTTGCTACTCTCAGAGCCATGCGCCCATTGATATAAAATAGGCAATACAAACAAAGTTAAAATTGTAGAAGATACAATACCGCCGATAACAACTGTTGCTAGTGGTCGTTGTACTTCTGCACCAATTCCAGTGTTTAACGCCATTGGAATAAAACCTAAACTTGCGACCAGTGCCGTCATTAAAATAGGTCTTAAACGAATGATGTGCTGAGTTTCCATCATTGTCTTGGCTTGATGCGGATCAGTCTAAAGCATTCTCAGGAATAGAGGAGCTCGTTGCTGATGTTGTCGCTGATATGATTAGCAATAATGAAAAAGTTCCTACACCACTCTCCGGGAAAATATAGTAGGCAGTTTGTTGTCCTTGTTCTCAGTGGTTCAACAAAAACTAGCCCTCGAAGCCGCAGAACGTGGCGTGGACATAAATTGTTTAGTATCAGTAAAAAGAGCGATGTAATTTTAGTACGAGTGAGTGATAGAGCAGGAACCTATGCTTCATATATTCAGTAAATGGTATGTTTTTGAATTAATAGGTATTTTTAAATAAAGCTTTCTTTGATTTAGTGCTTTTTATTTAATAAATTAATTTTAAAAACAACTTAGGCTAATTGATAAACACTATCTGGAAAGATTAAAAGAAAATATTTTTTAATTTCTGCTAATTCATTTAAGGCAGGTTCCCTTTCAAGCAGTTGAAATGTCCAAATAAGTACAGCCTGATGATTATCATAGCAAGTATTTACTCCAAGAAAATTAGCCATTCCATAACTTCTATTGATGTTCATTTCTTTAATTAATTGATTTCCTAAGTCACGAGCTTGCTGGCTGATCAATAACTCATTTGGTAACACGGCGGTCATCTCCACAAAATAATCTAATGCAGGTTCAATCCTTATATTTAAAAAGTTATAATTTAGTTGAAATGGATAAAATATACTTTCTATAAGTTGTAATAACCTGCTGTAGGTTAATTTTAGCAAAGTATTACTCAGTCAACAACTTCAAATAACCCACAGCAAGTTATTTTTTGTAAATTAATTTAAATATGATTACTTGTAAGTTATCTAGCCTCATGGGCGATAGAAAAATTTTAAAATTAAGTGAAGTGGTGCATGCAACAGGTATCAATCGCAACACGCTCACAAGTATGTATTATGACCGTGCTGTACGTATTGAATTACCAGTCGCCGATAAGTTGTGTAAGTACTTTAACTGTACGATGAATGATTTGTTTGAGTTTAAGGAAGAAGTTGAAGAAAAAGATTAACTTAATACTTCGTTTGATAAGTTTTTCGAAGAAAAAGACTAGCCAATACTTAGTTTGATAAGTTTTTCTCTGCAGATCTAATATTGAATTTTATAAAATATCATTACAAACAGAGGTGGTTCCACTTGTTTGAACAACTAAAAGCGTATTTATAAGTGATATTCCGCTCTAGTTAAGCCACCTTGTTTTGTTGGGGTAGCTGATCATAGTAAAACTCATTTGGTGTCATTTTGTCTAGACTCGAATGAGGTCGTTTCAGATTATAAAACTCAAAATATGCACTCAATTGCTTTTTCGCATCTGTGACACTGCTATAAGCTTTGAGATACACCTCTTCATATTTAACGCTCCGCCATAATCGTTCAACCATCACATTATCTACCCATCGACCTTTACCATCCATACTGATTTGAATGCCATTTGATTTCAATACATCAATAAATGCATCACTGGTGAACTGACTGCCTTGGTCTGTATTCAATATTTCAGGTGATCCATATTTTTCAATCGCTTCATTTAAAGCCGAAATACAAAAATCCACCTCCATACTAATCGATACCCTATGCGCAAGTACCTTGCGGCTATGCCAATCAATCACAGCACATAAATAAACAAAGCCTTTTGCCATAGGGATATACGTTATATCAGTAGACCACACTTGATTACTGCGCTGAATAGCCAATCCTTTGAGCAGATATGGATATTTACGGTGAGCTTGATTAGCCTGGCTTAAATTTGGTTTGCAATATAACGCCTGAATACCCATTTTCTTCATTAAAGTACGTGTATGACGTCGTCCTATATGATGCCCTTGACGATTCAACAAATCACGCATCATACGACTGCCTGCAAAAGGATATTGCATATGTAATTCATCAATACATCGCATCAGCTTCAGATCTGATGAGCTAACAGGTTTTGGGCGATAATAATAACAACCACGAGAGACTTTCAGTAACTTAGCTTGTTTAGATACTGAAATCTGAAGTGAGTGATCGATTAACTTTTGTGGTTGAAGCGGCCCAGTTTCTTCAACACACCTTCTAAAAAATCAATTTCTAATGCCTGCTCACCGATTTTTGCATGTAACTTTTTAAGATCAATGGGAGGTTCTGATGGAGCTTTTGATTGATCGAAAGCTTGTGAGGAAGCTGAGATCAATTGATTTTTCCAGTCAATAATTTGGTTTTGATGAACATCAAACTCAGAACTCAATTCAGCAAGTGTTTTTTCTGCTTTGATCGCAGCAAGTGCTACCTTAGCCTTAAAGTCGTTTGAATGATTTCTTCTTGGTCTACGTGCCATAAAATACTCCATATATTGATGTTTATAACATCATTTGAGGAGCAGAGTATCACTTATAGGAGTTGTTCAAATTTCCGGATCCATCTCTAAGTGAGGAGGAAATGACTCTTACTATTCAGATGTTGTTTCAAGCTTTTTTTGATTGATAGAGTTTTATGTATTAAACTCTATATTGAAAGTAAATATATTGTAAAAATAGTATGTTATTTACTAATTGATTAAATTATTTACACTTATTCTGTATAATGCTCTATGAATTCATTACTTATTTTTTTAAATTAAAAATCATATGCAAAGCTTAAATGATGAAGAGTGTCGCCAAGTTGAAAGTGTAAAACAGCTTTTACAAAAAAATTTTAAAGATAAGCTTTATGCTATTTATTTATATGGTTCGTATGTTGATGGTGGTTTAAAACATAAAAGTGATCTTGATATTTTAGTTATTATTGAACGTGAAATTACCGATCAGGAAAGAAAACAATTAGCGCAGAATTTTCTAAATATATCTGTTCCGATTGGTCATGCTACAGCGCGTGCCTTAGAAATTACGATATTAGAAAAAGGGAGTATTACCAATAAAAATCATCCATATACATATCAGCTACAATATGGCGAGTGGTTGAGAGAAGAATTACTCAAAGGTGAATTACTTTATAGTCAATCTGATCCAGATATTAGTATTTTACTTAAAACTGCCCAATTACATAACATTACTATCTTTGGACCTGATATTTGCGATTGGTTAAATCCAATTAGCTATGAACAATTAATATTTGCCATGCAAAAAACTTATCCACAAATTATTGCTCATTGGAAAGACGATCAGGATGAATGTAATCAAATTTTAGCGCTATGCCGTATAGCTTATACATTAGATCATAAAACAATAGTTGCCAAGGATGTTGCTGCGACATGGTTTTTAGAATTCTTAAGTCAGATAGATCAAGACATTTTGCAACTCATAATAGATGAATATATTGGGCAAGGTCATGAGCAATGTTGGTTAGTTTTACATGATCAGCTTGCTAAAATTGTTAAAGAATTACAGCATAAAATTGAACCACTACTTTTTAACTGATGTGGAAGTAATGGATATGCTTCTTAGATTATTACCTCACTATATCTCTAAATACCGAAGAGACTTGATATTGCAAAGGGGGGCGTGGTTGGAGTTGCATGAAGATTTTAAATAAAAGCGGAGGAACTAGGGTAAAAGTTGCCAAAAAGTTTCTTCTGAAATGACTTTTATATTATGACGTTTAAGCAAAGCGGAGGTAACTCCATTGCCATAGATCTTATTCCCATTAAATTGACCATCGTAAATCATTGAACTACCACATGAAGGGCTATTTTCTTTAAGCACTACCAGAGTAGCTTTTAATAATTGAACTTTTTTTAAAGTTCTATATGCCCCTTCAATATAGATTGAAGTCACATCCTTTCCTGATTTTTCAATTACACAGGCTTTTCCATCTAAGACATCATCGCCATTACCTCCCGAAATCTCGGCAGGTTCGCGTGGTGTTGATAAACCGCCAAGAATCTCTGGACATACCATAGTAGCTTTTCCATCTTTGACTAATTTTTCGATTTTTTCGTTTAAGCTATGCGTCCCGTTATAACGTACCTTTAAGCCAGCCAGACAAGAACTTACTAAAATCATATTTCCTCTATGAAAAAGATATGTATCGATTTGCTATTTAGCCAGTACCTATTATTTTTTAAAATTAATAGGTTAGTGCTATGGATAAAACAAGAATTTAAATATGATCAATGCAAAGTGAGTTATTTTTTTTCTAACCCACAAAGCTTATAGATTAGTTTGATCCTTTTTGTTTAGAAAATTTATCAACAGTGATGTGTGCTGAATTAGCAGGAGACTTTCACTTGGGAGATTCTAGGCAGCTAACCGATAAAAGTCTTCTGCCATTTGATTTGGTGTCTTAAAATCCAAGCCTTTTTGAATTCTTCGCTGATTATAAAATAACTCTATATATTTTGTAATATCCGCTTTGGCTTCTTCCCTTGTTTTGTAGTTGCGATGATGGACTAGTTCATTTTTGAGTATGCCCCAGAAACTCTCTATCGGTGCATTATCAAAGCAGTCGCCTTTTTTGCTCATTGAACCCTGAAAATCAAATTTCTCAAGTAAGTTTCGATATTCATTACTGCAATATTGGCTGCCTCTATCTGAATGTACAATGAGATCTTTAGCAGGTTTCTGATTGCGAATAGCCATATTCAATGCATCACAAACAAGCTTGGCTGTCATGCGCTCATTTAAGCTATAGCCAACAACCTGTTTCGTGTAAAGATCTTTGACAGCTGCCAAGTACAACCAGCCCTCAGCCGTCCAAATGTAGGTAATGTCACTCGACCACGCAAGATTAGGCTTCGTCATTGAAAACTGTTGCTTGAGTAAATTGTCATAAATAGAACGGTTGTGATCACTGTTCGTGGTTCTTTTGAAACGCTTATGGCGCTTACAATACAACTGATTTGATTTTTTTATTTGGCGCACAGCATACGTACTTATTTTGATACCTTGCGCTTGTAAATGCTTGGTTAATCGAACATAGCCATAGCTTTGTTTGGTTTCTTCATGGGCTATTTTGACCAAAATTGTCTGCTGATTTCGCTGAATTGATCTTTTACTCATGCCTCGCTTTAGCCAATCATAAAAGCGAGAAACGGATACACGAAGTAATCGAGCCATTAAAATAATCGGAAATAAGTGGCTTTGCGATTTCATATAGGCGTACCTCACTGACTTTCTTTGGCAAAGTACGCTGCTGCCTTTTTTAAAAATTCACGTTCCATTTCAGCTGTTTTGAGCTGTTGTTTAAGCTTCTTATTTTCTTCGAGTAAGGCGTTTAGATCGGGCGAATACTGTTTTGTGCCTGCTAAAGTTCCAGCCTTTGCTTTGTTATTCCAGTTCGAAAGGGTTTGCATTGAAATGCCAAGTTGTCTAGCGGATTCCGATACATTACCTTGGTTCTCTTCAATGGCTTTTATGGCTTCAGCTTTAAATTCTGCGGTGTAAGTCTTCTGTTTCTTGCTCATGGTAAACTCCTAATGAGTATGTATAGTTTACCAAGTTAAACCCTCCTGTTTTTTAAGCACACATCAATAGAGTGGGAGTGACGGGCACTGGCTGGCAATGTCTAGCAACGGCAGGCATTTCGGCTGAGGGTAAAAGAACTTTCCGCTAAGCGATAGACTGTATGTAAACACAGTATTGCAAGGACGCGGAACATGCCTCATGTGGCGGCCAGGACGGCCAGCCGGGATCGGGATACTGGTCGTTACCAGAGCCACCGACCCGAGCAAACCCTTCTCTATCAGATCGTTGACGAGTATTACCCGGCATTCGCTGCGCTTATGGCAGAGCAGGGAAAGGAATTGCCGGGCTATGTGCAACGGGAATTTGAAGAATTTCTCCAATGCGGGCGGCTGGAGCATGGCTTTCTACGGGTTCGCTGCGAGTCTTGCCACGCCGAGCACCTGGTCGCTTTCAGCTGTAAGCGTCGCGGTTTCTGCCCGAGCTGTGGGGCGCGGCGGATGGCCGAAAGTGCCGCCTTGCTGGTTGATGAAGTACTGCCTGAACAACCCATGCGTCAGTGGGTGTTGAGCTTCCCGTTTCAGCTGCGTTTCCTGTTTGCCAGCCGGCCCGAGATCATGGGGTGGGTGCTGGGCATCGTTTACCGCGTCATTGCCACGCACCTGGTCAAGAAAGCGGGCCATACCCACCAAGTGGCCAAGACGGGCGCGGTCACCCTGATCCAGCGTTTTGGATCGGCGCTCAATCTGAATGTTCACTTCCACATGCTGTTTCTCGACGGTGTGTATGTCGAGCAATCCCACGGCTCAGCGCGTTTCCGCTGGGTCAAGGCGCCGACCAGCCCAGAGCTCACCCAGCTGACGCACACCATCGCCCACCGGGTGGGTCGCTATCTGGAACGGCAAGGCCTGCTGGAACGGGATGTCGAAAACAGCTATCTGGCCTCGGATGCGGTGGATGACGACCCGATGACACCCCTGCTGGGGCACTCGATCACTTACCGTATCGCTGTCGGTTCACAGGCGGGGCGAAAGGTGTTCACTTTGCAAACTCTGCCGACCAGTGGTGATCCGTTCGGTGACGGGATTGGCAAGGTAGCCGGGTCCAGCCTGCACGCCGGCGTGGCGGCCAGGGCCGATGAACGCAAGAAGCTCGAACGGCTGTGCCGGTACATCAGCCGCCCGGCGGTATCCGAGAAGCGGCTGTCGTTAACACGAGGCGGCAACGTGCGCTACCAGCTCAAGACGCCGTACCGGGACGGCACCACGCACGTCATTTTCGAACCATTGGATTTCATTGCAAGGCTGGCCGCCCTGGTACCGAAGCCCAGAGTCAACCTAACCCGCTTCCACGGGGTGTTCGCACCCAACAGTCGGCACCGGGCGTTGGTCACGCCGGCAAAACGGGGCAGGGGCAACAAGGTCAGGGTGGCTGATGAACCGGCAACACCAGCACAACGGCGAGCGTCGATGACATGGGCGCAACGGCTCAAGCGTGTTTTCAATATCGACATCGAGACCTGCAGCGGCTGCGGCGGCGCCATGAAAGTCATCGCCTGCATTGAAGACCCTATAGTGATCAAGCAGATCCTTGATCACCTGAAGCACAAAGCCGAAACCAGCGGGACCAGGGCGTTACCCGAAAGCCGGGCGCCACCGGCTGAGCTGCTCCTGGGTCTGTTTGACTGACGAGCCTGAAGGCCAACGATACCAATCAAAATGCTGCGTTCACAGCGCCGCGGCAGGGATCCGCCGTGCTGGTTGTCGGAAAAGGAGCCGCTAGTGGGAAAGAGGAGGGTAAATTTTCAGCGTTGCTGGCTCCCCGTCAGCCGGATTGGGTTGCATCGCAGGGGTGTCGAAAGAGTCAACTGCGGTCCAAAGCTGTTGGACTTGGGTGAAAAGGGCGTTTATTCTTCCTATACGTGAACCGCATCCTACGGAATGAGTAACCCTTGCCCTATTGTGAGTAGAACGTCGTATAATTCAAACGAAAGCAGTTAATAGGTATGAAATATCACAGCACAAAAGAGCGACAGGACATGTTTAGATGATGTTATTATAAAATAATAACATCATGGATGAATAAAAAATAATTTTCTATCTTTACAACTATGTTATACTTCTATGATAAGGCTATGATGGCAAAGCCTTGGTTTTCCTAATCAAATAGTCGCCGAGATGGCTTCAATGCGACAGTAGGTCTACTGTCTCACAATTAATTCATGTATCAGATTTTTGTTCCCTGATGGGAAGTGTTATCCATACGAAAAGAATATGGGTAAAGTGTTACACCTGTATATGACATTCAGAATGTCCTGTCGGGGGAACTGGTACCAATTTAATAAAAGAAAACAGTATAGAAATGACAATCGAAGATATGCAAACATTAGCCCTAGAGCATGGGCTGAGAATTTCGGAAGAGATGAGCGTCAATGAGATGGGCATCGACTTTAGAGTTGCCTTTGTAAAGGAAGTAAACGGTGAGAACTGGGTACTCCGTATACCTCGAAGAAGCGATATGCTTGAACAAATCGAAAATGAAAGTAGAATATTGGATTTAGCCAAAAGAAACCTGTCGATCAATGTCCCTGATTGGAAAATTGTATCGGAGCGCCTAATAGCCTACCCTTTACTGGAGGATGCGCCTGCTCTGACATTCGATGCGATAACACATGAGGTTTCTTGGAACATAGATCGCGATAGCATAGCTTATGTGGAGTCTCTGGCAAAATCATTGGCCGAATTACATCGTATTACAGCTGACGATGTGAGAAAGAGCAACTTGAAAATAATGACTCCAAGTGAATTGAGGACCGAAATAGCTGACCGTATCCACTTGGTGAAATCTGAGATAGGTATCAGCGAGCCGTTGGAAAACAGATACCGTAGATGGTTGGACAATGACCCTTTGTGGCCTGAATTCACTTGTTTCATCCATGGCGATCTCTATGCAGGGCATGTCTTAACCTCGAAGGAAGGTAAGACCTCTGGTATCATAGATTGGTCTACTGCGCATATGGGTGATCCTGCACTGGACTTTTCTGGTCACGTATCGGTTTTTGGAGAGGATAGCCTGAAGAGTTTGATAACGGAGTATGCTAAACAAGGCGGAACGATATGGGATAGGCTCTACGAACAATCTATAGAGAGGGCTGCTGCAGCTCCATTAGCATATGGCGCTTTTGCGGTAGAGTGCAACGACGATAATCATATCAATGCCGCCAGAGCAGCCTTAGGTATTGTTCAATAAAATGATGTGAGGATACTTTTTTAAATGCTAAAATAGGAGTTCGATTGGTGCCACTTAAGAGTATCATTGATTTCTATTTTAGCCAGTATCCTCCACTTTTAGGAGCTCCTCGAAACTCGATTTTATGATCATCTCTTAAGATTTTGAGCCACCGCTCTACTATCTTGACAGGAACTAATAGCTCGTTTACTAAAAATGGTGCACGCTTTCCTGGATTAGTTCTTATCTGATTAAATAGTAGATTTACTCCCTCACTTACTCCCTCATTAGATTCGAAAAGTAGCTTTGATGAGACAATAACTCGAAAACCGTGCTGGAAATTTTCAAAGACAGGGGGACGCAGACCATAGGATGCGAAGCCTTCTTGGATTCGTTTGATGCCTGACCCATATTTTTCAATAAAATGCGCTTCTTTGAACGTGGCAGATATCCTTTTATTGCGCGCCCATGGCGAGTAATCTTCACGAAGAAGCTGATCAATCGTTAAGTTATCAGCTAAACCACCTGGATTGAAAAACTCTATGGAATTGTAATACACCCTGATTATGGAATCGGCAAATTAATTTGGACTTGGGTGAAAAGGGCGTTTATTCTTCCTATTACGTTGTCGGCAGCGGGCCAAAAAGGAATACGTCCATGCCCATCGAGGTGAAACCGGCTGTGAGCGCGGGTTCAAGCATATAGCCCGACAGGCGCGTATCCTTGCCGATCACGACACGATGGCGGTGGTCACCGCGACGAAAGACACGGCCAGCCGCCATGCCGACGCGCAAGGCGGTTTCCGCCGTCATCGCGCCTTCGTTGGCTTTGCCACGAATACCGTCTGTGCCGAAATATTTGCGCACCATAAGGTCGATTATCCTGTCGTCGGGTCGCCCTCAAAGGGGACATGCCTGCTGAACCGCGAATATAGAGAAATATCCCGAATGTGCAGTTAACGAATTCTTGCGGTTTCTTTCAGCGCCGCCAATACCGCCAGCCCGTCGCGCAAGGGGCGCGGCTCGTGTGTGCGGATGAAGTCAGCTCCACCTGCGGCGGCGGCAAGCTCTGCAGCGAGTGTCGCGGCCCCGACATCCCCCGGACCACGGCCTGTGAGCGCGCGCAGAAAGGATTTGCGCGAAACAGACAGAAGCACCGGCAAATCGAAGCGCAGCCGCAATTCATCGAACCGCGCCAGCACCGAGAGCGAGGTTTCGGGAGCAGCCCCCAGAAAAAACCCCATGCCGGGATCAAGGACAAGGCGGTTGCGTTTGATACCGGCACCCGTCAGCGCCGCGATGCGCGCGTCAAAGAACGCCGCAATGTGATCCATGATGTCGCCAGCGGGTGCCTCGCGCCGATCTGCCTGCCCGTCTTGCACCGAATGCATAACGACGAGTTTGGCAGATGATTTCGCCAATTGCGGATAGAACGCAGCGTCTGGAAAACCGCGAATATCATTGAGATAGGCCACACCACGCGACAAGGCATAGGCTTGCGTCGCGGGTTGATAACTGTCGAGCGAGACGGGAATGCCATCTGCCTTGAGCGCGTCCAGCACCGGCGCGATACGCGCGATTTCTGTGTCGGACGAAACAGGCGCGGCGTCGGGATTGCTGGATGCCGGACCGAGGTCGATCACATCTGCCCCCTCGGCCATCAGCTTACGCGCCTGCGCAATGGCTGCGTCTGGCGCCAGATACCGGCCTCCATCGGAGAAACTGTCCGAGGTTATGTTGACGATGCCGAAAATGATGAGCGATTTATTCATGGGGGCTTCTATAATAATCTCTGTACACGACAAAAATAGATAACTCATTGAAATAATGTCACAATAATTGTTTTCTAACGACGAATACTATGACACATCTCAATGAGTTATATCTTATCTTAAACAAATCTCTAAAATGGAACAAGTCACATTTAAAGTGCTTTGCGCTCATCATGCTTGTGATTATTTTAAAGCAAACATGTAATCTTTCTTCTGCATCTAAAGCCTTGCCCATCAAGTGTTTACCACAATCATTTTATCGACGTATGCAGCGCTTCTTTGCAGGTCAGTATTTTGATTATCGTCAAATTTCTCAGTGTCATCACCAGAACGATGGTGATGACTACGGCGATCTGACCCCAAAGGATTCGGCCTCCGCGCAATGCAGGCTCCAGTCGGCAAAAGAGACGGAGCCGATCAGAGAGTAGGCAAAATCGGGACGGGCAACAGGAAAGAGGATGCCGGAGGGCTGCCGGATACTATCGGCGGCAAATAGGATGGATCGCCTGTGCCGTTATCGTGCCGGTCGAGTGCCATCCAGGAAACGATTGGGCGAATCGCCGTCACGCTTCATTTTGCCTGCGAGGTTGAGTAGATTTTTCAGTGCGGAGTTGCGATTGAACGGCGACCAGACGGCTGTAAAGGCAACCGGCTCCGGTTCATCGAGGAAGGGCAGGAAGACGATGCCGGTCGTCGGCAACAATGACGTTGCCTCGCCGACGATAGTGATGCCGAAGCCTTGTCCGACCATAGATAGCAGCGTGTCGCGCCCCACATCAAAGCGCCGGATCGACGGTGCGGGCCAACGCCCGGCAAGGCGCAGCACGATATGGTCATGGACCTGCGGGCCGGTGCCACCATAGCGAACAATGAAAGTCTCGCCGACCAGATCGGACCAAGTGATTGCGGACTGCCCGGCGAGGCGATGCCCATCCGATAGCACGGCCACCAGCGGTTCGGTCCAGATCGGTCGGGTATGGCAGTCGGGCATCTCGGGCTTGCCCGCGACGAACACCACGTCGAGCTGGTCAGCACGAAGCTGCATCACCGCATCGCGGGCTGTGCCTTCGGTGATCTCAACCTCAATGCCCGTATGTTCTTCCCGATAATGACGGATCAGCTCCGTGAGAAAGCTGCGTGGGATTAAGGCATGGATGCCGATGCGAAGCCGGCCGTATTCTCCTTGAGCTGTCATGCCTGCGGTCTTCACTGCGTGATCGAGTTGATCGACACCCGCCGTGACACGCTCCATGAAGTGCCTGCCTGCGTCTGTTAGCCGAACGCCCCGCGCATGGCGCTCAAATAGCAGGACACCAAGGTTATCCTCCAGCGCTTTCACACGCGCGCTGACGCTCGACTGGCTGATACCAAGTGCCTTGGCCGCATGCCGAAAATTCAGATGCTCGGCGACGGCGATGAACTGAACAAGGGAAATGAGCGGTATCCTGCCAGACAGGATACCGACATTCACGAGGTTTCGATGGTTAGTGCGCCGCATCGGAGCGGGCCTGCTACCAGTCGTCGGTTAGACGACTGGCGACTTCTCGGTGGCAGCCCCACGGAGCCGAAGGAGCACCAGCCCCAACGAAACCAGTACCGCCATCGCCGTGGCGTAACAGATCACGGGCCACGCTGTGTCACCGTTTAAAAGTGCCACCGCCAATGTCCCGACAATGCTGACTATCAGGCTTTGAACGCAGAAGTAGAACGCGACCGCTGATCCCGCGATGTCGTCGAACTCTGCCAAAGCGCCGTTCGCGGTAACGGACACCGTGAAGACAATACCGACCGCGACAACCCACATCGGTAGGATGAAGGTGAGGAATGACGGCGAGCCGTAAAGTTCGCCGATCCCCAACAGGACCGCTCCGCAAACAAGCAACGCCATCCCACGCGCCACGCATCCTGCGATGCCCCATCTGGCGACAAAGGACTTCGCGAAACGGGTTGTCACGATCATTACAAGCGCGACAGTGGCGAAGGCAAAGCTGAATCCGATCTCGGAATATTCCGCTTGGCCTATGAGCACACGGGGAGCCGTCGAGAAGAAGACGAAGTAGGTGCCCATACCGGCGCTAAAGCCGACAGTGTAAACCCAAAAAGCCGGACTCGCGAAGATCGGCAAGACAGATCGGCGCGTCTTGACTTGATCCAGAGGGCGGGTTTCGTGCCACCTGAAACCCGCATTTAGGAGTGCGAGCATCGCCAGTATAGCCAAAGTAATGAATATCGCCTGCCATCCCAAGAACTCGCCGATCAATACTCCGGCGATAGGGCCGAGCGCAGGCACGAACGCCAGCATCGAACTGAAAAGGCCGTAGATGACGACACCCTCAGGACGGTTGGCATAAACGTCGCGAACCGTCGCGAACGTCGCCACCAGCATGGCCGACGCGCCCACTGCTTGAAGTAGACGGAAAGCGACAAAGGCCGGTGCAGTTGAAGACCAAGCTGCTCCCAGAGACGCAATGACGAAAGCCGTTGCGCCCGCAAGTAGAATTGGCCGTCGCCCGATTCTGTCTGAGAGCGGACCAAAAATCACCTGGCCCACGCCGAGCATCACCATATAGAGGCTCAACGTGAGTTGGATCATAGCGGGCGTCGTGTTCAGGATGCCGGGCATCGCTGGAACGACAGGGAGATAAATATCCATCGCCAGTGAAGCGAGGATGTCGAAAGGAGCCATCAGCAGCAGTGCTGCCGGCAGCGTATAGGCCCACGCGGGGCGTGTGGTGGTCATGACGAATCAACCCTCGATTAAGGAATACCGGGCGACGTCTGCTCGTCAGCAATCAGATGAGACTAGCCTTACAGAGCGCCGCAACAACAATACTGGTTGTTGCGGCTTACTTGTCTGCTGACTTGGAATTTCCCATCTGATTACTCCACGCTTACGAATATGAATTGCTACATTTTATCCGATTATCTTTTGCTTTGCAATGCGGCATGGGCGCACTCAGCGTTCCAGCCCCCTCTGCCGCCCTAAATGCTTGCTCCAATGCATCGAGCACCATATCTGTATTCATCCGTGTCGATACTTTCCATCCAACAATTGCTCGTGAGAACACATCAATAATAAATGCAGTATAAACCCAGCCTGAATTTGTTTGAATATACGTAAAGTCACTCACCCACAGTTGGTCAGGATGATCAGCAGTAAAATTACGTTTTACCAAGTCATCCGCTCGTTTTTGATCATCTCGGCTACGGGTGGTTTGTTTGTTCTTACCACGCCAAACACCTTTTATACCTAGCTTTTGCATTAATCGAGCAACAGTACAGCGCGCAATAATATAGCCTTCACGTTTCAGTTTTTGCCAGACTTTACGTACACCATACCGACCTGAACTTTCCTTCCAAATTCGTTTAATCTCCTCAGCATGATGCAAGTCATGTAAATCTCGCTTTGCTCGATGTTCTGGATTTTCACAGAGATCTAGAGTCCGGTAATAGGTTGAAGGTGCGATCGGTAAAATTCTACAAATCGCCTCGACTCCGTACAGCTCTTTATTATTATGGATAAAATCCACCATTATTTGTGTGGGCGGTCGAGCTCCGCCTGGGCGAAAAAAGCGGCTGCTTTACGTAGAATTTCATTGGCGCGTTGCAGTTCTTTATTTTCGCGTTCGAGTTGTTTGATACGTTCTTGGTCTGAAAGCTGCTGTACTTTAACTGGATTTTGTTTATCTAAATATTTTTGATACCAAACACGTAGTGTTTCAGGAGTACAACCCTTGCGCAGTATACTGCTCAGGGAGCAATAGCGGTGATCGCAGCCCAATTCGATGGATAATCTTTCTCGGATTCAATCAATAATTGAACCGCTCTTTCTCTGATTTCAGGGGTATATTTTACTTTTTTCATCGGGACATTCTCTCAGAAAGCTTGGTCTCCGACAAACCCGGTACGGTTCAAAAATCTTCCATTGATTTATTTATATCTGTTAAACCAGTCGCATTATGAAATGTAATATAAGTAGAAATTTCAGTATAAATGGTCATGATCTTTTCTAAATTTGAATATCTAAGCGTCTTCATTAATCAACCTTATTGATTATTAGTTTCTTCTTTTAAAGCTCTTTGTACTGTTGCTATCCCTACTTTAAACTTTTCTGCAACACCTCTAAATGTTGAATTTTCTTCAGCCATTGCTTTTCGTATTTCAACATAGTCAACCTTCCGCTTTCTTCCCTTATATAAGCCCTTCGCTTTGGCTTTTGCAATTCCTTCCTTTTGACGCTCACGGATCATGGAGCGTTCAAACTCTGCAAATGCAGCAAGCATCTGAAACATGAGTTTATTTATTGCCGATTGTGCTACATCATGACTGAAGGTCAAATTCTCTTTATGAAAAATAATGGTTATACCACGATCATTCAGACTATTCACAATTTCGTTCAGATCATTTGTATTACGTGCCAGACGATCAATACTATGAACATGCACCGTATCACCTTCACGCAGATAGTCGAGCATTGCATTTAACTGAGGACGTTCACGGCTACCACCGCTTGCCTTTTCAGTAAAGGTCTTATCCAGGCTGATTCCATCTAATTGACGTTCAGTATTTTGTTCAGTTGAACTGACTCGAATATATCCGACCTGATTAGGCATTCTGTACCGTTAGAGTTTAGATAATTAAATACATATTGTACCGAAATTAAATATTAAGTCTATAAATACGGTTTTTGAGTTGCTTTTTAAGACTTTATTTTGTTCCGTTAGGCTATACTCTATAGTTACATAATTCGTGATTTAAAGAGACCTAGAAAAAGAGAAATGGTATTTATTTGAGCTAATCAAAGTTGAGAAACTTTAGAATTCTTGCGTTAGTCAAATTTTAAGCAGCCAAAAGCTATATTTTATGAGGTTTTAGCCAATTCAAAAATTAGATAAACTATACTTTCGCAAGAGGTCTTTTGATTAAATAATAAGCGTGGAACGTGAAAAATCATAAAAAAAGCCCACCTTGGGGAAGATGGGCTATCAACTAGAAACTACAGCATTGATTTCTATAGAGAATTATAACGCTGTTATTCCTAAGTAGTAATGTCCTACCTTAAAACCAAATAGAAATGTCCTATACAGACATTTCCAAGTCAAGCACAGGATTCAGATTTCGTTCTTTGATTACTGTCTTCTGTGCACGTCTGCTTGGCATAGATTGAGAACGATTACGTTTGTTTTGCTGTTCCAATTCTTCATGCTGTTGTTGAATATGATTGAGAACTGCACCTAAACGTTTATTCTCAACAATCTCTCGCTGGTTAAGCTGACTTAATTTATCGAAGATGCTGTAATTGATTTTTCTTCCCTGATATTCAATCGCGACTGTACCATCCGGGTATTCCAGGAACTCAAGATACTTACTAATCAATCTTTGGTTTTCTTCCGTGTTTTCCAGGAGATATACGCATTTATCATAAGTAATCGTCAGGCTATTCGTGACTCTGCGGGGTTCACGCCAGGTAAAAATATCATCTAATTCTTCGGCTGTTTCAGTGACAGTCCGGTGTAGATCCTTGGGATTAAAGGCCATCTTGGCAAACTTCTGATTGAATTGCTCAATGAAGCAGGGTAGCCAGGCATTCGCTTGTTCAATCGAACAGATGCCTTCCAGGCGCATTTCTTTGATCAGACGGTCCTGAAGCGTTCTATTGGCTCGTTCTACACGGCCTTTGGCCTGTGGTGAATTAGCGAAGATAATATCGATATTCAGGGTGCTGAGTACGCGCCCAAATTGCGTAATCTTGGTGTCTTTCTTGCTGCTTTGATTCACCCTGAAGACTGAATGTTTATCGCTGTAGAAGGCTAAAGGCTTACCATGCTGCTCAACATACAAACGTGTTGAAATCATATAGTCAAAGGCTGATTCTGACTCACAGAAGCGTAAGTGCTGCAATTTTCCTGTGGCGTCATCGATAAACACCAATAGACAGCATTTAGGGGCTCTTCCTTCAAACCAGTCATGATGTGAGCCATCAATTTGGATCAGTTCACCATAACAGTCCCGGTTATAACGAGGCTGATATGGGCGTTTCAGGCGTTTGGAGCGAGGAATCCATAAATCGGCTGCAATCATCCAGGAACGCAGGGTTTCCACTGAAATATCGAATCCATGAATGGTAGTCAGCTTTTCATGCGCTAAAGTGGGTCCGAAACCATGGAATTGCTCAGCAACCATATTGAGGCACTTGAGCCTGAGTTCTTCAGGAAGCCTGGAATTGCTGGTTTGACCACGACCGGCATGGGCTAATGCAGCTGGGCCTTGAGCTTTGTATTTTTGCAGTAAACGCCTGATCTGACGTTCTGAAATATGAAGTAGCTGAGCAGCCTGGGATTGAGTTATGCGTTGATCGCAGATTTCCTGCACGACCGACAATCGTTTAAGTTCTTTATCCGACATAGACACCAACATATCAAACCGTCCGCTTCGATAATCGCAAAAGCGCATATTCTAAAAGCGGACATTTTTACTTTGGAGAAACCGGACATTTCTATTTTGGAGTTACAAACGCATTTCGTATAAGGTGTATTATGTTAATTTTAGATTTTTTAAAAAATTAGGGCATCCATGAATCCTTTAGAATTCTACTGTTTAATATTGAAAAATATGGATAAAAACCTGGCTAAGAAACTAGGTAAAATTGAGAAAAAATATACTAATGTTCCATTTAAAAATGATGAAATAGCTAAAGTTAAAATTAAATCCGAATTTGCTTCAGAAATGGGGTTTTTCGTACTTAATTCAGCAACTTCTTTAGCTGTAGATGAAGAAAACTATAATTTTGCATACTGCTTAAAAATCTTAGAACTATATCCAATTAAGAATAACGATTTTTTTTATTGGAATGAGCATATAAAGCTATTTTCAGAATTAGAAAAAAATAATTTTTTATATGAAGATGTCTGCAAACTACATGATTTTCTGGTAAATAACTTTAGCTTTAACGGTGATTTAAAGAATATTATTAGTCATGAGATGCTTAGAAATTCTGGCGTCAATATACTGCTAATTTTAATTCACTTAGATCATTTAATTTCTAAGAAGTGGGGATTCCAATCAATCTCACTAAACCAAGCATTAAAGTTTAAGTTTAAAAATAAACGACCATACTTCCCATCAAAAACTTTTACAGATTTTCTTTTATTTATCTTAAAGATAAATGCAAAGTTTGAAGCAACAAAAGGACATAAAGTCGAGATTCTGAAGACTATTCCTCCAACTAATGGTTTTGAGCAATGGTTAGATCCTTCTCTCGAAGATGAACAAATTAAAGAATTTATACAACTAATTAAAAAAGTTAGAGAAAACAGAAGACTATGCTACTTGAATGAAGTCTATGAGTTCCTAGGTCTACCTTATGGTGAGTTTAAAAATGATGAAATTTATGAACAAGTCTCAGAAGAGAATTATTTATTCCTGAAAAATGAACTTCCAGAAGATAAGTGGTTTGAAAGTATTAATGCCATAGCTGGCCTATGGTTAATATATTTTTGGCAAGACTTTTATTATAAACATTTTCAAAAAACAGCCAGCGTTTCTACGTTAGCTACATCAGAAGATTTTATCGTGATATGGGAAGCCTTCCTGAAGAAATATCCTTCAGAAGGCCAATATCTTTGGCCTTCTGAATTGATATTACAAGATAAATAAATTTTTATTTACGAGGTGGATTATTGTCTCGGCCACCACCTGATGGATTTCCAGTAGTACTAGGCCAACCTGCTGTGCTCATAGTTTTCATCCTTATTTAGATTTCGTAGGTTTATGATTAGGATTCAATTGTCGGCTACGGTTGTCCTGATTCTGCGCATGTTGAATATTATTAGGATTTTTTACTGTAGCACGTTGATCATTCGCTGTTTGTGTCATTGCTTTCTCCTTAAAATGTTTGAACATCTGACAAGGAAAGTATGGCTTCAAAAAAATATGCATCTTGCCTGAAAAACAGTAAAAAAGTTTAAATTTTAACCAAAAAAATTATGTATTTAACATAATGGTGTTATACGAAATTAATGGATGTTCGTATAAATTACTTGCATATTGTATTCGATCGAATACAATATAGTGAGAAGATAAGGAATCCTCATGATTGAAATTAAACGTCTTCCAGAATTTGATGAATGGTTGGATGGCATTAAAGACAATATGACCCGTATCCGCCTGAATCGTCGATTAGATAAGGTTCAACGTGGAAACTGGGGAGACATTAAACCTCTCCAAGATGGCGTTTGGGAAATGAGAGAATTCTTCGGTTCTGGATGGAGGATGTATTACATCCAACATGGTGACGTTGTGATTGTAATGCTTGGTGGTGGAGATAAATCAACTCAACAACAAGACATCGATCGGGCAGTCAAACTATCGAAAACATTGGAGGATTAAAATGGTTAAAGTCGCTGATTTACCAAGTTTTGATATGGCTGAGTCGCTCAAAACTGAAGAAGACATTGTGATGTATCTCAATATGGTTCTTGAAGAAAATGATCCAGCTGAATTAGCCCATGCACTTGGTGTTATTGCTAAAGCTCGTGGCATGACTCAAATCGCTAAAGAAGCAGGGATTGGGCGTGAAGCACTCTACAAAGCCCTACGTCAGGATTCAGCACCACGTTTTGATACGATTAATCGTGTAGTAAATGCTTTAGGCTTAAAACTCACAGTACAACACGCTTAAAACTTTAAAAATATAGTAAAAATGGGAGCTAAAGGCTCCCATTTTTAGATTCGTATAAGGTGTATTATGTTAATTTTAGAAATTCTATATAAATATAGAATTTTTAAAACTTAAATTCTGGCATGTGTCCCATACTTATCAATCATGATCGAACTGGCTTCATTTAGACCACGTACTGTGACATTCGCACCATTCTTTTGAAATTTATTTACAACAGAATCAAGCATGGCGACTGATGTTACATCCCAAATGTGAGAATGGGTCAAATCAATAATCACCTCCTTTACATCCTCTTTAAAGTCAAAACCTTGCATGAATTTTTCAGAAGAACTAAAGAAGATCTGACCTCTCAACTCATATAAACGGGCCATTCCTTCAAAAGATGCTGTCACCTGGATATCATTTTCAAGTTTATTCGCCAGGAACAAGGCTGAAAGTAATACGCCTGTTAACACACCCAAAGCCAGGTTATGCGTAGCAACAACTACAATCACCGTCGCAATCATGACGATATTACTACTCTTAGGATTATCTTTTAACTGAGTGACAGAACTCCATTCAAAGGTACTGATAGAGACCATTATCATTACCGCTACCAATGCAGCCATTGGAATCACTTTGAGCCAGTCGCTGATAAATACAACCAGAATAAGAAGAAAAATGCCCGCAGAGAATGTTGATAAGCGTGTAAGGCCACCTGATTTTACGTTAATCATAGATTGACCAATCATTGCACAACCGGCCATGCCACCCATAAAGCCAGAAGCAATATTCGCAATCCCTTGTCCCTTACATTCCTGATATTTATCACTTGGCGTATCAGTCATTTCATCCACGATAGTTGCTGTCATCATCGATTCAAGTAAACCTACAGCCGCCAGTGCGACTGAATAAGGCAAAATAATCATCAATGTTTCAATATTCAAAGGAATATCTGGAATCAAGAACATTGGAAGTGTGTCAGGTAAAGACCCCATATCGCCCACGGTCCGTACATCAATTCCTAAAGCGATTGCCAATAATGTGATTGCAATGATGCAGACTAGTGGAGAAGGGAGTAATTTTCCTAATTTGGGAACCAGAGGGAATAGATAAATAATTGCTAAACCTAAAGCAACAAAAGCATATACATGCCAGGTCACATTAATCAGTTCAGGCAATTGAGCCATGAAAATTAAGATCGCTAACGCATTTACGAATCCAATAACCACAGATTTAGATACAAACCGCATTAACTTGGCGAGCTTTAAATAGCCTGCCAATATTTGAATCACGCCTGTCAAAATTGTTGCTGCCAGCAGATATTCAAGCCCATGCTCTTTGACCAATGTGACCATAAGCAGCGCCATTGCACCAGTGGCTGCTGAAATCATGGCAGGACGACCACCTACGAAAGAAATCACGACGGCAATACAGAAGGATGCGTATAGACCAACTTTAGGATCTACACCTGCAATAATTGAAAATGCGATGGCTTCAGGGATGAGTGCAAGACCGACGACTAATCCGGCAAGTACATCCCCACGGATGTTAGAGAACCACTGTTCTCGGACATTAGATAACATAAACATAGCCTGTTTTTTAATTTTTCAGATAGGCTAGTGATGTGATATATACAACACACAAACGACTACACCACATCACTAGACAGTGATGAGTTATTTACAGATTTAAGACGATAAATAAACTTAAGGTGGCGTAAGTGTCATAAGATGAAAGAACGTTTTAGAGTAAAAAAATCAGGACAAGGGTAACAGCTAGGTACTTTTTTATAAAGCCTGGATGTTATATCCAAGCTTTGTTTAATCGGTATTTTATGAAGCTTTTGGCTCCCCAAGTAATTGACCTATTTCCAAACGTGTATAGCCACGTTCTTTAAAAATCAAAACAATAGCCTGTTTATAATCTTCAGAAGTAGAAGTCTTATACTTAGTTATCAGTTGATTTTCAGAATTCAGCTCAAGATCATTTTTGATGGTCAATACTTCGCTAGAGATCTTGTTAAAGATATTTAGGTTAAACATACAGGCACTCGTCATCCGTATTATAGCGGCCCGACTATAACGAATACCTGTCTTAGCTACGCTAGACACCCTTGGCCGCAAGGATTACAAATTAAGAAAAATTCCGCAAGTTTTTGTCTATTGAAAGAATAAATAATCTCCCAACTGCTATCTATTTAACATAATGGTGGTTATACGAAATTCTGTTGTAGCCCCATACATTCAAGTTTATTTCTTGCATGAATGTATCCTATAGGATACATTACTCTTATGTACTCAATATATACCACTGAAGTCTTTGATGACTGGTTTACTAAGTTAAAAGACCTGCAGGCAAAAAGACGTATACAAGTCCGAATTGATCGGGTTGAAGATGGAAACTTTGGAGATACTGAACCAGTAGGTGAAGGTGTTTCTGAATTACGTTTCTTCTTTGGACCTGGCTACAGGATCTATTACTGTAAGCAAGGGCAAAGGGTCGTTATTCTTTTAGCAGGCGGAGACAAGTCTACGCAAAGTAAAGATATAAAACTTGCCCTACAATTAGCACAAGATTTAGAGGAGGAGCTGTAAATGGCTATCAAACTTCGCAAATGGGACAGTGCTGAACATCTTAAAACAGAAGAAGATATGCAAGCTTACCTACAAGCCTGTATCGATGAATCTAATGGTGATGCGGCATTCATTGCAAAAGCTTTAGGTAATATTGCTAAAGCTAAAGGAATGGCTCAATTATCAAGAGACACTGGTTTAGGTCGAGAAAGTCTTTATAAAGCACTTTCTGGCGATGTAAATCCAAGCTTTGATACTGTTATTAAAGTCGTAAAAGCACTGAATTTACGCTTAGCAATTTAAAAAAAACTAGTAAAAAAGGGAGCTTTAAGCTCCATTTTTCATTTCAACTTCGTATAACGTGTATTATGTTAATTTTAGGAAAAGTGAAAAATAATCTACAATAGAATCTACGAAAAATTGGCCATCAATTATGCCTGATTTCTCCAGTGGAAATAATTGGATTGTGAGATCCCCCACTCAAAATCATAAATTAGAAAGAATTGAAGCATTTCTTTCCAATTATGCTTATAAACCTCACCGACATGATACTTATGCTATTGGCAGGACTCTTTCCGGAGTTCAAAACTTTCATTACAAAGGTACATTGCAACATAGCTTGCCAGGCATGACTATGGTTCTACACCCGGATGAAAAGCATGATGGTGAATCAGGAACATTAGATGGCTATCGCTATAGAATGATTTACATCGAACCAGCGATGATCCAAACCATTTTAAAGGGTAAACCTTTGCCTTTTATCAGACATGGCTTAAGTAATGATATTCGCCTGTTTAGGGCAATGGATAGCTTTCTAAATAATATAAATAATTATATGGATACCCTAGAAGAGGAAGATGCTCTATTTGATTTGGCAACTACACTGTGTGAAATTTCAGATACTTCATCTAACCAAAACAAAAAATTTGACTACAAGGCAGCAGAGAGAGCGCGTGAGTGTATTTTGGCGTATCCACATGAAAACTTAAGTTTGTCAGATTTAGAGAAACATGCTGATCGTGACCGCTGGAGCCTTTCTCGTGATTTCCGATTATTATTTGGAACTAGCCCACACCGTTATATGATCATGCGTCGCTTAGAAACAGTTAAGTTCTACCTTGCTCAAGGGGAGTCTATTGTTAATGCTGCTTTAAATGCAGGCTTTTTTGATCAGAGTCATATGACCAGACATTTTATAAAAACATTTGGTTTAACTCCCACTCAATGGAAAATGATAAATATTAAAAGATAGCCGTTCGATTTGAACGGCTAATTTGTCCTACAGCAGATTTATTCCATTAAGAAAATCTTTGAACATAAAAAGCCCTGATAAAATCAAGAGTATACCCATCAGCTTATTTAGCCGATTAAACCAGATAGGATTAGCAATTTTGTTGCCTAATACTTTTCCAACCAGAGCATAGGTGAATGGTGCGCCAACAGCACCAAGTGAAATCAGTAAAGAAACTATCAAGATCATGATTCCTGTGATTTTGGCTGCAGGGTACATAATTGTCGTAACAGGTAGAATGACGAGAATGGCTTTTGGATTTAATAACTGAATAAATAAGCCATTTAAGAATGTTAGATGGCTTTCTTGCTGTTGAGTTGTTTCTACATTCGCCCTAATCATTTTTATAGCCAAGTAGAATGTATAAATTGCACCCGCTAAAGCAATATAATGAATCAATCCATGTGGAATAACAGCTTCACCTATATAGCCAAACAATACGAATAAGATCAACATGGCGAAACCAATGCCTAGGTAAAATCCTATAGTCTTTTTTAATTGACCTGTAAGGCCAGAATTTAGCCCCATAAAATTTACAGGGCCTGGGCTATACATAACGCTTAATGTATAAAGAAATATTTCCACAGAGTTCACTCAATTAGATAGCAATAAACATCAAAGAGAGAACGGTATCGAGTTATAGGCCTTAAAGATTGTACGTTTGTGCTGAACTAATTAAAAATTTCTATTTAACTTATGTTCACCTAAAGTTCACTTCATAAGTGTATAAAGAAACTATGTATTGTATTTTCAATTGCTTATATAAATATTAGTCTTGGTTTAGAATTTTAAAGTTCATGAACTATGAGAAAAAACTAAGATACGATCAAAATTGTAGAACAACAAAATTATTTATACTAATTTACAAGCCACGCTGTTTAAGCGTGTCATTAAAAAATAAATCTTTTAATCTCTCCACACAATCTCCACACAATCTCCACACAACATCAGCAATTCATAAACACTGCTATTTCAAAATAGTAGTATCTAAAACCCCCCCTCTGAAAAAGCATGTCAACACATTATCATTTAATAGGTTCAATACTTATTACAACTGTACTTTTAATCGGCTGTACACAAGCCAAAGATGCTGAACAGTCCCCAACAGAAATGCCACCAGCGGTTGTCAGTACCATCACGGTATTACCGCATTCCATGAATTTAATTGAAAATCTTCCAGGCCGTGTTGTCGCTTACCGTATTGCTGAAATTCGCCCGCAAGTAGGTGGAATTGTTGATAAAGTACTTTTTAAGCAAGGCTCTTATGTGCAAGCAGGTCAACCGCTTTTTAAATTGAATTCTGAAATATTTCAGGCAGATGTAAAAAGCAATCAAGCCACTTTAAACCGTGCACAAGCTGAGGTGACACGTTTGCAGGTGCTGTTAAAACGCTACACTGAATTAGTAAAAGTAAATGCGGTTAGTCAGCAGGAATACAACAATACCGAAGCAGATTATCAAAAAGCAAAAGCCGATGTGGCGCAAATGCAAGCCATGTTAAGCAGACAACAACTTAATCTTAAATATGCGACTGTTACAGCCCCTATCTCGGGAACGATTGGTGAAATCTTAGTGACTGAGGGTGCATTAGTTGGTCAAGGTGATACTAATGCAATGGCCGTAATACAACAGATTAATAAAGTCTATGTTGATGTAAAGCAATCAATTAGTGATTATGAAAAACTACAGGAAGCTTTACAGCAAGGTGACGTGTCAAATACCAAACATACGGTTGAAATCCTAAATAGTCAGGGTAAACCTTATAACGTTACAGGTGAAATCCTAT
The DNA here is from genome assembly GCF_013417645.1 of Acinetobacter sp. YH12236. Classification (NCBI taxonomy): domain Bacteria; kingdom Pseudomonadati; phylum Pseudomonadota; class Gammaproteobacteria; order Moraxellales; family Moraxellaceae; genus Acinetobacter; species Acinetobacter sp. YH12236. The sequence continues at coordinate 19,376 of NZ_VPDM01000025.1, read as the reverse complement.
TTTCGGATACTAAAGTTGATCCTGATACGGGTGATGTCACAATCCGTATTTTAGCCAATAATGAAAATCAAAAACTTTTGCCAGGCATGTATGTTCGAGTCAATATGAGCCGAGCTCAAGTTGAAAATGCGCTCCTAGTTCCAGAACAAGCGATTCAACATGATATTAGTGGTAAAGCCAATGTTACGATTGTTAATCAAAAAGGTTTAGCGCAAAGCAAGCCTGTTCAGCTTGGTCAACGTTATCAAAATAACTATGTGATCAAACAAGGGTTACAAGCAGGTGAGAAAGTCATTGTTGAAGGGGCTGATCGTATACAGCCTGAGCAAAAATTAAAAATTAAGCAGTGGCAACCTACAAATATTAAGGAAAATGGAGGACAGCAATAATGTCCCAATTTTTCATTAGGCGTCCTATTTTTGCATGGGTGATTGCTTTATTTATTATTCTGTTGGGTGTACTAAGCATCCCCAAGTTACCTATTGCACGATTCCCAAGTGTTGCGCCACCACAGATTAGTATTACGGCAATCTATCCAGGTGCTACGCCAAAAACATTGAATGATAGTGTTGTGACCTTGATTGAGCGGGAAATGTCAGGTGTCAAAAACTTACTTTATTACAGTTCAAGTTCAGATAGTTCTGGAACAGCAACAATCACCGCAACATTTAAACCAGGTACAGATGTAGAACTTGCACAAATTGATGTGCAAAACAAAATTAAAGCCATTGAGTCACGCTTACCTCAAACAGTGCGACAACAAGGGCTGATGGTCGATGCTGCGTCGTCTGGTTTTTTAATGATGGTGGGCTTAAGTTCACCGAATGGCAAATATAGTGAAATTGATGTCAGTGACTATATGACTCGCTATGTGATTGAAGAATTAAAGCGGGTTGACGGTGTTGGTAAAGTCCAAAATTTTGGTGCTGAAAAAGCCATGCGGATTTGGGTCGATCCAGATCGTTTGGTTTCTTATGGATTGAGTATTCAAGATGTGAATACAGCCATCCAAAACCAAAACTTGCCGATATCACCAGGTCGTATTGGTGATGTTCCTGCTTTGACGGGGCAACAAATTACTATTCCTTTAACTGCTCAAGGTCAATTAGAAACTGTAGAGCAATTCAAGAAAATTAGTTTACGTGCTCAACAAAATGGCGCCAATGTTCGACTGTCGGATGTCGCTCGTGTCGAAATCGGGGCACAGATGTATAACTTTGCGATTTTAGAAAATGGCAAAGCCTCTACAGCTGTGGCGATACAAATGAGTCCTGGTGCCAACGCTGTCAAGACTGCAGAAGGTGTTAAAGCGAAAATTGAACAGTTAGGTTCAGCACTGCCTGATGGTATGAAATTCTCTATACCTTACGACACTGCACCTTTTGTAAAAATCTCGATTGAAAAAGTAATCATGACATTGCTTGAAGCTATGGCATTAGTTTTTATTGTCATGTTTATCTTTTTACACAATGTTCGATACACCTTAATTCCGGCGATTGTTGCACCGATTGCATTGCTTGGCACATTCTCAGTCATGCTGCTTGCTGGTTTTTCGATTAATGTGCTGACCATGTTCGGTATGGTGCTTGCGATCGGGATTATTGTCGATGATGCGATTGTGGTCATTGAGAATGTTGAACGCATTATGGCGACAGAAGGCTTATCTCCAGTTGAAGCCACATCTAAAGCCATGAAGGAAATTACCAATCCGATTATTGGCATCACCTTAGTGTTAGCCGCTGTATTCTTGCCGATGGCATTGGCGTCAGGCTCAGTGGGGATTATCTATCGTCAGTTCACCATTACCATGTCGGTTTCAATTTTATTCTCAGCTTTCCTTGCACTGACATTAACCCCTGCGTTATGTGCAACGATGTTAAAACCGATTGATCAAGACCATCAGAAAAAGGGTGTTTTTGCATCGTTTGATCGCAGTTTTGAGAAGCTGAACAATCGCTATGAACGCAGTTTATTTAAAGTAATTAAACATAAAACCCTCGCAATGTTATGTTTCTTAGGCATTGTCATTGTGCTGATTTTTAGTTTTAAACACGTTCCGACTGCGTTTATGCCAGAAGAAGATCAGGGGTGGTTTATGACTTCGATTCAACTTCCTGCGGATGCAACTCAAGAACGTACCCGTAAAGTCGTTGCTGAGTTTCAAAATTATTTAGACCAAGAAACGGGGATTAAAGACAATATGGCGGTCTTAGGTTTTGGTTTTAGTGGATCTGGTCAGAATACAGCGATGTATTTTACCAATCTATTGCCATTCGAAGAGCGTACTATTACGGCACAAGAAGTCGTGAATAATGCCAATATAGCGATGGCTGAAAGTTCAGAAGGTCAAACCATGTCTGTGTTACCACCAGCAATTGATGAATTGGGTAACTCATCTGGTTTTTCACTGAGATTATTAGATCGTGGCAATATTGGCATGCCTGCTTTAAGAGAAGCACAAGATCAGCTTTTAGCATTAGCAGCACAAAGTAAAATCGTGGCGGAGGTCTATCCTGAAGGTTTGCCAGATGGCAGTTCTGTACAGCTTAAAATTGATAGAGATAAATTGCAGGCATTAGGTGTTAATTTCAGTGATGTGACCGATATTATTTCAACCTCAATGGGTTCGATGTATATCAATGATTTTCCAAATCATGACCGTATGCAGCAAGTCATTGTGCAACTTGATGCCAAATCACGCATGAGTATTGAAGATATTCTTCAGATTAAGGTGAACAGTCAAAGCGGTAAATTGGTTTCAATGTCTGAAATAATTACTCCAATTTGGCAACATTCCCCACAACAATACAATCGTTACAACGGTCGTCCATCATTGAGTATTTCTGGCAGTCCAGCAGCAGGTATATCTTCAGGACAAGCCATGACTGAGATGGAAAATTTGATTGAACAACTTCCGAAAGGTGTGGGTTATGAGTGGACTGGGATTTCTCTAGAAGAAAAACAGTCGGAATCACAAACCTTGTTTTTATTACTGTTGTCGATGTTAGTCGTTTTCCTTGTCTTGGCAGCGCTTTATGAAAGCTGGTCAATTCCATTCTCTGTGATGCTAGTTGTCCCTCTAGGGTTGATTGGCGCCTTTTTAGCAGTAATGTTACGTGGTATGCCAAATGATATTTTCTTTAAGGTCGGCATGATCACGATTATTGGTCTATCTGCAAAGAATGCTATTTTGATTGTTGAGTTTGCAAAAGCACTAAGAGAAGAAGGAATGGGTTTAGTGGAGGCAACCGTTGCAGCCGCTAAATTGCGCTTACGTCCAATCCTAATGACATCTTTGGCATTTACCTGTGGCGTTATTCCTTTAGTCATTGCCAGTGGCGCTAGTTCTGAAACTCAAAAAGCGATTGGTACAGGCGTCTTTGGCGGCATGATCAGCGCAACAATTCTAGCTGTTATTTTTGTACCGATTTTCTTTATTGTCGTCATGAGCATGGTTGAGAAATTCTCGAAACGTAAAGCGGCACATTAAGCATCAAAACTGAGAATAAAAGCTGTGGGTTAACGAGTTTAGCCCACAACAAATCTTTCATTTACATCTTTATTTCAGAATTGATTTAATAAACCATCAATATAGGTTTAATCATGAAAGCTACCAATCTTGATCCGAAACGCTGGTGGATATTGCTCGCTGTCGTGCTTGCATTTCTGCCGATTGTGATTGATATGACTGTACTGCATGTTGCGGTTCCCTCATTAACCCAATCGCTGAGTGCCACAAGTAACCAAGTCTTATGGATTATTGATATTTATCCATTACTTATGGCTGGACTTTTAGTTCCGATGGGAACTTTGGCTGATCGTGTCGGCAATCGTAAGATTCTGCTGATTGGCTTGGTTATATTTGGAATTGCCTCAGTCCTTGCGGCATTTTCCCAAACGGCTTCTATGCTGATTGCCGCACGTGCTTTATTAGCATTAGGCGGTGCCATGATTATGCCCTGTGTATTGGGTATTATTCGCAGAACCTTCGAAGACAGTCGCGAACGTGCCATTGCGCTGGGTATTTGGGGCACAATCGGATCAGCCGGTGCCGCCATTGGACCGCTCATTGGTGGGGGATTGTTAGAATATTTCTGGTGGGGTTCAGTTTTCCTGATTAACGTCCCAATCATGCTGGTTGTCGCACCAATGTGCTATTTCTTATTGTCCCGAAAAGAAGCTATAACCCCTGGACATTGGGCATTTGGTCAAGCGCTATTGCTGATTGTCGGTTTGATTTCGTTTGTATATGCACTAAAAGCAGGCTTAGGCGGTAAACAGTCGTTGTTGATTGTCTTGCCTTTGGTCGTTTTATCTATCGGCTTATTAACCATATTTGTACGCAAACAGCTGAATTCTCCTCAGCCGATGCTAGATCTTTCGCTATTTTCACGTCCTGCTATTTTAGCCGGCATTATTATGGCAATGGTTGCTGCAGGCGCTTTGGCAGGGGTTGAGTTAACTTTGGCAATGGAGCTGCAATATGTCATTCGTTTAACACCGCTGCAAGCCGGTCTTTTTATGGTTCCGATTATGGTTGCGGCCGCTATTGGCGGGCCTATTGCTGGTTTTTTATCCAATAAATTTGGACTCCGTCTGGTTGCGACCATGTCATTAATATTGGCAGCAATTGCGTTGGTCAGTTTGAGTTATTCAGATTTTCATCATCCGGGAATCATCGTTCCCTTTATTTTAGCTTCGATTGGATTAACACTGAGTATTGGTTTAACAGCTTCATCCATTGCGATCATGGGCTCAGTACCTGCAGAAAAGGGCGGTGCGGCAGGTTCACTTGAAAGTACAGGTTATGAACTGGGTACAGGACTAGGTATTACTTTATTTGGTGTTTTCATGGCCTATATATTTGGCAGTCATCTTCAAGTGCCGTCAGATTTAACTGCTGTTTTAGCAGAAAAAGCCAGACTTTCGATTGGTGATACCTATTTAGTGGCGAGCCAGTTACCCGTTGAACAAGGTACAGCATTGATTAACGCAGGTAAAATTGCCTTCAGTTCAGCTCATGTTAATTTATTATTAACAGCAGGGATTATCATCGGGATACTCTCCATTGTGGTATTTTTTATGCTAGCTAAATATCGAGATGAGAATTCATTGTGATGAAATTTATTTGAGGATCATCAAACAGAATGGTTAAGTTCAGACATCAATTTATCTTAAATTTATGGTTTAAATTAAGCCGTATTAATCTGAACTTAACACATTATAAATGAGTTGATGTCTTACGATTTAGTTGAATAGTAAAACAGCTGCCACCTAAGTTTTTGGATTTAGAATAATAAATATGACCTTGGTGTGCTTCAATAATTGCATCAATCACTGCCAAGCCTAATCCAGTACCGCCATCTAGACATGATCTAGAGTCTTCCAGTCGATAGAAGGGTTTGAACAGGTGTTTAAGATGCGATTCATCAATACCAGGACCTTCATCTTCAAACGTCAATACCCAATGTTCTGCTGTGGTTACAGATGTAATATTTATTTTTCCAGCATTCGAATATCTTAGAAAGTTAGAGAACAATGCAATAAAGACCTGTTCCATCCTTCTTATATCAACGCAAACCAATTTATCCGTCAAATTTAAAACAATAGTTAAACCTTTAACATGAAACCGTTCATTAAACATCTGCAGACATTTTTCAATACTATTTTTTAAATTGGTCTTTTCTAGTTCTAATCGTAATTGTTTATTTTCAATAAGTGTCAGTGTCCGTAAATCTTCCACAAGGTAAGATAAGCCTTCGACTTGGTTCAATAAGCTTAGGTGTAAAGCTTTATCGGCAATAAATATACCATCGACAATACCTTGCAAGCGACCTTGTAATATTGTCACAGGTGTTCGTAATTCATGTGCAATTGCAGCATTCCAAACAGTTGAATTCTTAACTGATACTTCAAGTTGGTTTGCCATTTCATTGAAGTTCTCAATAAGAGACTTGATTTCATGTGGAATATCATGATGTGGCTGTTTAATTCTGAGTGCTAAATTGCCTTGTTGAATTTGTTGAATAACATCTGCTAAATCACTAATTGGCTGTGTATAGCGTTTTCCATATTTAAAGGCGAGGATAGTAGAAAGAAAAAAGCCTGTTAATAGCACTAAAAACAGCCAGATAAAGTCAACGGAGGTAACTGAAAATTCATTTGAATTAATAACTTGTGTATTTAGAAAACCTATTTTTATCGCCCAGCTATAAACAAAATAGCCAATCATGAAAGATAACAGCGTAATGCCTAAATTGAATAGGCTCATCATGATAATAAACTGGAAGTTAATTCCAACAGAATTTTTAAAAAAGTTAAATTTCATGATTTTGATCTAAGCGATACCCCACGCCACGGACATTGATTAATAAGCCATTTACATCATTTTCTTCAAGTTTTTTGCGTAATTTGCTGATATGGCTATCTACAGTGCGATCTAAAGCATCACTTTCAGGCATACAGTTTTGGATCAATTCATTACGTGTAAAGACTTTATTCGGTGTTTTTGCCATCAAAAACAGTATCTTATACTCAGTTAACGTAAGGTTGAGCAACTGATTTCTTTGACCATTTGAAATGTAAACTTGATGATGATCTGGATTAATTTCAATATTTCTATAACGAATAATATTAGTTATTTCCATATTTTGGCTTGTACTTCGTCTAAGTACGGCTTGTATTCGTGCAATCACTTCGTTTGGGTTAAATGGCTTAATAATAAAGTCATCAGCACCCATTTTTAGCCCCATGATCTTATTCACTTGATCATCTAAGGCAGTCAGCATAATGACAGGTAAATGACTTGTTTGACGGATGATTTGTAGAATTTCCCAGCCATTTAGTTTGGGTAATTTAATATCAAGGAGAATCAGGTCGATAGAGTTGGCTTTTAGGCACTCTAAAGCTTGTTGTCCATCCAATGCACGGATGACCTGCATGTTTTCATTTTTTATGTATTTTTCAAGAATGTCACCAATATCATAATCATCTTCTACAACGAGAATGACGCTGTTTTCGAAGCTGTGCTGTAGATTTGGATACATATATTTTATCTTAGATGAAGTAGCTATGCATTTTAACATTTAATTGTGTAATGGAGATGATTAGACGAGCAGTCATTTATATTTGTAATTGAGGGGTGACATATAATAAAATTCGTTGCATATCAGTATTAATGAACAAAATGTCAATTATCATTCATTTAACATAATGGCTGTTATACGAAACGAGAGTTGTAACTCCAAAATAGAAATGTCCGGTTTCTCCAAAGTAAAAATGTCCGCTTTTAGAATATGCGCTGTTGCAATTTTCTTAGCGGACGGTTTGATATGTTGGTGTCTATGTCGGATAAAGAACTTAAACGATTGTCGGTCTTGCAAGAAATCTGTGATCAACGCATAACCCAGCCCCAGGCTGCTCAGCTACTTCATATTTCAGAACGTCAGATCAGACGTTTATTGCAAAAATACAAAACTCAAGGTCCAACTGCATTAGCCCATGCTGCACGTGGCCAAATCAGCAATTCCAGGCTTCCTGAAGAGCTCAGACTCAAGTGCCTCAATCTGGTCGCTGAACAATTCCATGGTTTCGGACCCACTTTAGCGCATGAAAAGCTCACCACCGTTCATGGCTTTGATATTTCAGTTGAAACACTGCGTTCCTGGATGATTGCAGCAGATCTGTGGATTCCTCGCGCCAAGCGCCTGAAACGCCCGTATCAGCCTCGTTACAACCGGGATTGCTTTGGTGAACTGATCCAAATTGATGGCTCACACCATGACTGGTTTGAAGGACGCGCTGCTAAGTGCTGTTTGCTGGTGTTTATCGATGATGCGACAGGAAAATTGCAGCATTTACGCTTCTGTGAATCAGAATCAACCTTTGACTATATGATTTCAACACGTTTATATGTCGAACAGCACGGTAAGCCTTTAGCGTTTTACAGCGACAAACATTCAGTCTTTAGAGTGAATCAAAGCAGCAAGAAAGACACCAAGATTACCCAGTTTGGACGTGTACTCAGCACCCTCAATATCGATATCATCTTCGCCAATTCACCACAGGCCAAAGGCCGTGTAGAACGGGCGAATAGAACGCTTCAGGACCGTCTGATCAAAGAAATGCGCTTGGAAGGCATCTGTTCGATTGAGCAAGCTAATGCCTGGCTACCCTGCTTCATTGAGCAGTTCAATCAGAAGTTCGCCAAGATGGCTTTTAATCCTAAGAATCTACATCGGCCTATCACTGAAACAGCCGAAGAATTAGATGATATTTTTACTTGGCGTGAACCCCGCAGAGTCACCAATAGCCTGACGATTACTTATGATAAATGCGTATATCTCCTGGAAAACACCGAAGAAAATCAAAGGTTGATCGGTAAGTATCTTGAGTTCCTGGAATACCCGGATGGTACTGTAGCCCTCATGCATGATGGCCGAAAGATCAATTACAGCCTCTTCGATAAATTAAGTCAGCTGAATCAGCGAGAGATTGTTGAGAATAAACGGTTGAGTGCTGTTCTGAATCATATCCAACAACAGCATGAAGAACTGGAACAGCAAAACAAACGTAATCGTTCTCAAAAGATGCCAAGCAGACGTGCACAGAAAACAGCGATTGAACAACGAAATCTAAATCCTGTGCTTGACTTGGAAATGTCCATATAGGACATTTCTATTTGGTTATTAGGTAGGACATTTCTACTTGGGAATAACAGCTTTTTAAATTGTGTTATAATTCCATGTGTTGATACTAGTTTTATAGCCCATTCACCCTCGAATGGGCTTTTTTTATGATTGTTCACGTTCCACGATCAATAACTGAACAATGTTCCACAGTTTTATTTAATGTTGCTGAACAATCAATGGATACCAGTAAAGCCCTTTAGGTCTTCTGTTGCTTCAAATATAAAGTCTCTACGATCAAGGATTAGACAATCTTTATTGTGTCGTCTGATTGATCTTGTGGCTTTGCTAATATCATGGCAATCCCAAGATTTGGGATAATACTTTATTAAAGAACGGACAATCTTGTTTTTATATTCTGAGTTTTCTATAATCTTAATTATGTTACATAATCAAGATTGATAATAAAAATGACGCAAAATAAGCATGGTGGTGCACGCAAAGGTTCTGGCCGTCCTTTTGTCTATAACGAACCGACCAAGGTCATTCGGGTGCCAGAGTCTCGTGTATTGGAAATCAAGAAATACCTGAAAAAAAATGACACTCCAAAGTTTAACGATATTTCCTCTATTAGATTGCTTGAGACAAAAACACATTATGAGATTCCTGTTGCTTTGCAAAAAGTGGCTGCAGGCTTCCCTTCCCCTGCTCAGGACTATATCGATAAGACCCTTGATCTAAACGAGTTTCTTATTCAAAACCAACAGGCAACCTTTATCGTTGAAGTGGAATCCTTATCCATGCGTGATGCAGGGATTGATCTGAATGACAAGCTAATCGTTGACCGTAGTATTGAAGCCAAGCATGGGGATATTGTTCTGGCATTGATTGACAATGATTTTACGATTAAACGTTTGATGATTGAGGGTAATCAATGCTGGTTACAGGCGGCTAATCCTGATTTTGCTGATATCCATTTGAAAGATAATCAAACCATGCTGATTTGGGGTGTGGTTACCAGTGTGATCAAGAAGTTCAGATGAGCAGTTACGAGCGGATTTATGCCCTGATTGATATTAACAACTGCTATGTCAGTTGTGAGCGGGTATTTAATCCCAGTCTAAACAATAAACCTGTGATTGTGCTCAGCAATAACGATGGCTGTGCTGTGGCAAGAAGTAATGAAGCCAAAGCGCTGGGCATCAAAATGGGCGTTCCTCTCTTTCAAATACAAGATATTGTTCAGCAACATCAGGTCGTGGTGTTATCCAGTAACTATGCTTTATATGCTGAAATGTCCAAGCGTTTTCATTCAATTTTGGCTAGTTTTGTTGCGCCACATGAACAGGAAATCTATTCAATTGATGAGTGTTTTTTAGACCTGACCAGTTATGCACAAAATTTTGACTTAACTCAGTATGCGCATCACATGAAACAACGATTGTTGGATTGGATTGGCTTACCCGTCTCGATTGGTATCGGTCGTAGTAAAACCGAAGCCAAAATGGCCAACCATCTTGCCAAAAAAAGACAGGGTTTCAAGGGTGTGTGTAACTTACTCAATATGGATTTCCTAGATCAGGAAATGCTTTATTCAGACATTGAGGTCGGTGAAGTTTGGGGCGTTGGTCGTAAGTTAGTTAAAAAACTAAATGCCATGGGAATCTATTCGGTGCTAGATTTAGTGATGCAAGATGCTCATCGCATGGCGAGCCTTTTTTCTGTGGTAATGCAAAGAACAGTATTGGAGCTGCAAGGTGTTTCTTGTATGCAGTTAGATGATGCCCCTCCCCCCAAACAGCAAATCATAGCAAGTCGTTCATTTGGTGAAAAAGTTACCGAGCTAGATGATCTCAAAGAGGCTATGGGCAAATATGTACAGGATGCAGTCATACGTTTACGAGCAGACGCTTCCTTATGTGGATGTGTCATTGCTTTTGTGCAATCGAATCCTTTTGATTCAAAGGTTCCCTATTACAGTAAATCGTTGGCTTTTGAGTTTCCTGAACCGACGGATTGTGTTTTGGATCTGATTAAAACAGCCATGCAACTGCTGGAACACATTTATAAATCTGACGTGAAATATAAAAAGTGTGGTGTAATTCTGACGGATTTAATTGCTAAGCAGCGCTTTACTCCTGACCTGCTGACAGACCACAGCCAGCGTGAAAGTAATGAAAGCCTCATGCAGACTTTAGAAGCGGTAAAGGCGAGATATGGGAAAACTAAATTAGCTGTTGGCAGCTGCTACTTACCACAACGAAAGTGGTCAATGAACCGTACTCATTTGACCCAGAACTATTTTAGCTGGCAGGGATTATTAAAGATCGGCCATTAAATTCATTAGCCCCACCTATTTGGTTTAAGTCAGCTTAATGAAGAACTCGACACATAAGCCGACACAGGCTTGATCTTCAGTCAACCATTTAACAACGTAAGTATGTTGTTTGGGATCCATGTAACACCTATAGAGGAAAAGGTGGTTAGTAATAAAACTCTGCTCAAGCAAATTTATTGGGTTAACTGTCAGTTTTCACCATCTCATGTCCTTTATTTCTAGAACATTCTAGACTTTTCTCGACCTAGAATTTTTATTCTTTAAAGGTGTCATTCAACGCCTGTTGCACAGCATCAATACGTAACTTACAGGCTTTATAGGCAGTCATGGACTCTTCAACGATCGCCATCAGGTTATCAATATCCGGTTCTTCCTGAGATTCAAGAAATTCGGCATTTTTCTTGAGAATTTCATAACCTTTCTTGAAACTTAGTTCTTCATTGTTCATGTGCGTTTACCTGTGTCACGGTGGCATCAATGGTGCCATCCTTAAGTTCAATCTGTAATTCCTGGTCAGTAATCTGCTGGATGGAACGGATAGCTTTGCCTTGGCTACGGACAATTGCATAGCCCTTGGCCATCACATTACGAGGATTCTGTAGCAAGGTTTCCCTCATCAATGACTCCACCTGCTGTGAAGCTAGTTTAATCTGTTGTTGAGCAAGATACTGAGTATCACTTTTAAGCATATCAACGCTACGCTGGGCTTCATTGATCTGGTTCTGTGTCAGAGTTTTGATAGTTTTCAGATACTGATCACTCTGGCTCTGGTAGGTGATCAACTGGTGCTGTGACAGTAGCTTGATGGTCTGCAAAGCAGTACTAACTTCATTGACTCGCTCCACAATCAGGTTACGGATCCCTGCGATCACTTTACTCGGGGTATCAAAGGAACGGTGTGCAATTTCATCCAAAATAGTGCGGTCTTTCTCGTGGCCAATACCGACCCAGATCGGCACAGTTCTTTTACACAGCAGTGCGGCCAGATCATAATCATTCAGGTAAGCTAGGTCATTCACGGCTCCGCCTCCACGGATGATCACAATAAGGTCTGGTGCTATCGAGTAATCTTGAGCCCACTGTCTTAAGGCACTACCCAAAACCTGAATGATGCTGGCAGAAGCCGTATTACCCTGAAAAGTTGCTGAATGATAAACGAAATGACAGACACCAGCCTGAGCCAGGGCATCCGCATCTTTTTTAAAGTCACCTAACCCTGCAGCATTTTCCGGTGCAATGACCAAGACATTCTGAATATCAAAGGGTACCGGCAACTGTTTATTGTTATTGAGCAGGCCTTCCTCAGTCAGTCGCAGCAGAATCTGCTGATAGCGTTTGGCGATGTCTCCTAGAGTAAAGCTAGAGTCGATATCTTCGATATTGACCGAGAAGCCATATTGCGGATCAAATCTAGCTTTGACCTTGATCAGTACATTCAGGTCTTTCGACAGTTCAATACCACTTTCTCGTTCAAACTTTAGAATTATTTTTTGTGCCGTAAATTTCCAAATGGTGCCTTTACAACTAGCGATCACCTTATGGCTTTCTTCATCTTTCTCAGCCAACTCAAGATAATAGTGACCGCCTTTAATACTTAAATTACGGATCTCAGCCTTGACCCACACTGCCCCATCAAAAGTCAGCTGGATGACTTCCTGTACAGTGGCAAGGTATTCACTAAGGCTGAGTTGTTGACGTTCTGACATGATGTAAAGGATAGCTAAAATATAAGGAGGTAAGATTTAACCCAATATTGATCAATTCTACTGCAAATCAGATGAGTTTATTGCAATTTTGAGAAATGTATAAGTTCTTCTTAGACACCTAGAGTGATCATTGAGATTTTTAGTTTAATTATACTTTTATATTAAAATAGATATATAATCAATAAAATCATTATATTTTACTATTTTAATAAAATTATGAAGCAATACTGTACACTGCAAATCTACCAAGACTATGAATGGCATGACTGTGCTTTGGTTGAGGTTACGGATGATCAAAATGCTGGATGGCAGGCAGCTACACGTACATCATATTTGTTCGAATATGCTATTTCATATATGGATCTAAGAGATGGTCATGCGCTTGCTTATGACTTACCGGTGAACGTCCAAAATAGATTGGAATCAACTTGGCCAGCATTTCTTATGGATCTATTACCTCAAGGATACGGTCGCAAAGAATTACTAAGACAGCTTGATTTTTCTGAGAATGTTCAGGAACAAGCGGACTGGGCGCTTTTAAAAGCAGGCGCAGGAAATCCAATTGGGAATCTGCGAGTCAAAGAGGCTCATGAGTGGTTACAGAGTCATTTCCCAAAGCTGCAAAATCAGGGATTTAGCCTAAGCAAAATTATTGAACGTAAAGAGAAGTTTATTGAATCGCTCGCATCTTATGGACTTTTTATTGCCGGTTCATCTGGTATTCAGGGTGAGTGGCCAAAATTGTTGTTAACACAAGGTTATGATGATCTTTTCTATCTAGATCATACTCTTCCAGATGATCAAGTTAAGCAGCATTGGTTGGTTAAATTTAGCCGCGGCAGTGATCAAAATTTGAATAAAATCCTGATGAACGAAGCTTTGTATATGAAAGTCGCTCAGTACTTGCAACTACGTGTACACCGGGATCTTGAGCTACATGGCAAGACTTTGTTTATTCCAAGATTTGATCGCAAAGTAATTAATGGCAAAGTTGAAAGAATTGCTCAGGAAAGCCTTGCATCTCTAGGTGGGAAGGCGGGCTTTGGGGTTAGAATGACCCATAATCAAATATGTACCCTGCTTATGGAGGCTTGTACCGAACCAAAGCAGGAAGTATTTGAGTATTTGAAGCGTGATCTCGCAAATGTTGCCTTAGGCAATAAAGATAACCATACTCGCAATACAGCAATCCAACGCTTCAATAATGGTAAAATTCAGCTCACACCATTATTTGATTATGCGCCAATGTGGTTACATCCTGATGGTATTGCACGTACTACTCGTTGGGAAAGAGATGATCATGGTGGTATGCCACTTTTGAGTTCTGTGATTGAGCAGATAGCTGAAAGCACTTCGATTGATCCACAAGAAATTAAAACTTTATTAATTGAACAGTTACCAATTTATCGGGGACTGTTAGAAAAGATGCAGGCTCTTCAAGTAGCGGATGAAATTCTGGAAAATAGCCAATATCGAATAATCAATATTTGCCAGCAGTTGGAGGAGATCAGCCATGGATAAACGTTTTAAACCATTGACCCCTATTCAACAAATGGAAAAAAGACTATCTGTGCTTGAAACCATCAATAATCATCCAGACTGGTCTTTTTATCAAGTTGCTCGATTTATTCGAACAGAGCTACATTTAACACTGAATGATATGGCTAAAATTACTAAGATTGCGCCACAGACACTGCAAAAAATGGAGCAACCAGGGAGCAATCCTACTTTGAAATCCATGCAGAAATTACTCGATACTTTCGGTTTACAATTACAAATAAAAGTTAAATGATTTTTAATTCTGAGCCATCGGTTTTTCTAAAATCTTATCCGTTTAAGGATACAAAGAGGAAATAAACAGGCTCTAGGTTGTTTTATGATTATTTTTAGACAAACGACTCCAAAACCTTATGTAGCAAGGGTTTTGTCTCTACAGTAATTAATTTGTTTTTGAAAAAATGGAGTAGAGTGTTTGAAATATGAATAATCGAATTCGGTTTCTGTAAGCACAGTAATTTCATCTGCATGTGCTTTATATTCATCTATATTTTCGAGTAATTCATCCTCTGAGAATGGGAGTTTTTTTTGATTTTCAGTGTCGTTCATAGAGTCATATCCTGAGAAGTTATTTAGATCATCATAAACCAGACATTTTTAATGGTGAGAATACAGACACTTTAAATGGTTTCTAACACAAAAAAGGGAGCTTATAGCTCACTGCTGTCCCATAGTTTGATTTAAATAAAAAAACCTGAGTCTGAATCGTTAAAATATAAGTGCGAACCAACACTTTAACGACCAAGGACTCAGGTTTTGTCATATCAGAATACCGTATTTCATCAATTGATTAAACCCATACTCCGACAAGATTTTGAACGTCTTGTTCAAATACATCATGTCGGTCAGAAATTTAGAGCCGCTTCAAGATGGGATCAGTTCATTGCCATACTGATGTCTCAACTTTCCTGCAGACAAAGTCTGCGGGATATTCAATCTAATCTAGAGTGTCAACAAGAAAAGCTGAATGCTCTCGGAGCAAAGTCTATCACCCTCGCAGTACACTGGCTCGAATCAATCAGGAACAGCCTGCAGCCTTGTATGAACAGCTATTTTACACCTTGCTTAAATCTTATGAACACTCAAAAGTAGCTCATAAATTCCGCTTTAAGAATCCCTTATATTCCCTGGATGCCAGCCATATTGATCTGTCATTTTCCTTATGTGAATGGGCCAAAGTGCATGAATCCAAAGCCAGCATGAAACTTAGCGTTGGCTTAAATTACAGCAATACCATTCCTGAATTTGTGGCGCTTGGGGATGGCATTGAAAATGATATGGTACAAGGCAGAGCATTCAAATTTCCTGCTGGCAGTATTGTCGTATTTGACAAAGGATATATTGATTATCAATGGTTTGCCCAATTGACTCATCAAAAGGTCAGTTTTGTCACCCGATTGCGCCCAAAGACAGTTTATCAAGTGAAATCTAGCCGCAGCGTATTAGCATCTAAAGGTATTATTGCGGATGAATGGATTGAATTAAGTAGTGCTTATGCAAAGAAAAGAGGTGCTCCCAAATTATTAAGACGTATAGAATTTTATGATACCGATAAGAACAGGACGTTTGAGTTTCTGAGTAATAACTTTCATCTGGCAGCATTAACGATTGCTGCAATTTATAAAGACCGTTGGAAAGTGGAGCTGTTCTTTAAAGCACTTAAACAGAATTTAAAATTAAAGTCATTTCTAGGCCGAAGCCGTAATGCCATACAAACTCAAATTTGGATCGCGTTAATCGCCTATTTGCTGGTGAGTTTCGCTCAACATCTGGGGAAAGAAGGCTGGACAGTGCAGCGCTTACTCAGAATCATTCAAGTGAATTTGTTTGAAAGAAAAACGTTAAAAGCTTTATTCTCACCCGATAAAATCCCCATTAAACAAGAGGAAGCTTATTTAAGCTTCCTCTTGTGAAAAATTGTGGGACAGCAGTGGCTTATAGCTACCTTTTTTATCGTTACACATTAAATCCTATATGTTTTCCTGTTGGAAGCTCCACATCAATACGGAGCTTACCACCCATTGCCTCAACATACTTTTTCATGGTTGAAATCTTTAAATCATTACCACGATTTTCAATTGCTGAAAGTGATGGCTGTTTTATTCCCAAAGTTTCAGCAAGTTCTTTTTGGGAAATCTCTAACTCTTCTCGAATAAGATGGAGCTGAGTCTCTAACAGTAGCTCATCAGCCATTTTTTTAATACGTGCTTGGCTCTCTGGAGAGCGACTAACCAATAATTCCTGTAAGGTTTTAGCCATTAGATTGTTCTCCTAGGGTTGAGAGATGAAGTTCGTATTGCTGTTCTGCAATGTCCAGCATCTCTTTTATAGAAACGCTTTTTACCGCCTTTATCACCGATGCAAAGCACAATGGCCTGTCGTAATGGATCAAATGCAAAAAAGGCTCTAAGTGGTTTACCTCTATGCTGAACGCGTAGCTCTTTCATATTGGTAAATTTAGAGTCATACACGGTATCCACTAAAGGGCGACCTAAGCTAGGTCCCTGCTGCTGTAGAACGACCAAAGCTGCGAGGACTTTCTCTTGTGTTGATTCATCTTGCTGCTCAAGCCACTCATTAAACAGATCTGTTGTGATGACTGTCCACATATCACAACCAAAATATAGATTATAGTCTATATTTTATAGTGAACTTAGTCAGTTTTCAAATGGTAATAAAAAACCCCGACATCCTGTCGGGGTTTTTCGTGTTTGGTTGCAAGGTATAACTTCTGTCGTACCTAACCATCCTTGTGCTGATCTTTCTTATTCTTGTTGTTTGGAGCTTCCTGCTTTCCTTGACTACATCATAAGAAATAAAGCTTTGATCAGCTAGAAGCAGATTCCTTAAATTACTGTACGTCAAAGCGTACAAAAATGGCTTAAAAATAGCCCCAGAGTTATCCCCATAAATTGTGGATTTTTTTCAGGTTGAAAGCCTTATAGATTGTAGGTGATTTTCTGTTTTGAGTGTTTTTTGAGCAAAAATGTTGGCAAAAAATATCAAAACCGCTCATAAAAAAGCCGACTTGTTTCAAAATCGGCTTTTTGTGCATTTTTAGATTTTTCTGGTTTTATTAAGTATCTGATATTTATATTAATATACAAGTGTATTGCGTATAACCACCATTATGTTAAATGGACAATTAATAATTGAATATTTCACCTTTTTTTTTAATTAGTAGCTAAAATTACTTTATAATTTAAACTTATAAGGTATTTAAAGTGAAAAGTCCTCTTTCTAAAATATTTCTACTAAATATTCTCATAATGGCTGGTAGTGTTGCGTATGCCATTGAAGTTAAGCCATTCAAATTTATAAAAAATAATGAAGGTTATCCAGAAAATATTGGTTTATATAAAATAACAAATAAATACAGTGAGTTATATGTAAAACAGTATCCATTTTCTATTGAGAACAATAATAGAAATGCTGGTTTTATTAGTGAGATCGACCCACAATGTGAAATCTTAGAAAAGATATATAAGCAACAGCAGAATACTTATGTTGTAACAAGTACATGTGGCGCATGGTTTGGTATGAGTAGCCCAGAAAGCCATTATTTTATATATGAGTTTAACGATCTAGCAAAATTAATTAAATCTGAAACTATTGAATTCAAAGAGTCATTAGATATTACTATTTCAGAGCTTAATTCAGGTATAAAAATAACATCAAGCCAAAGTCCTAAAACTGGGAAAAAATATGATTATGAATACAAAAATGGGAGCTTATATGACTTCTCAACATCTATGAATAGAAATTTAGTTTCAAAAGAAAATGATAGAATCTGTAAGGGATTCTATGATCAAGTTTATACTCAATTTAAGTATTCTTATGTACCTGGTATGACTAATCTTTTTGAAATTTTACCTAGACATGCTTATTCATGGGTTCCAAACAAAATAAAATCTAGTGAAGAATTATCAGATAAATTAGCCAATGATTTAAAAGGGAAAGATCTAACACAACGTAGAAATGTTCCTTATTCAAGATTTAAACAAGACTATTGTTCTTAACTAAACTTAAGTATTCCTAAAATTAATATAATAGGTGCTATGCAAAGTCAAAATGTTAGAACCCATTCAAAATGGGAGCTATAAGCTCCCATTTTTAGTCTTTAATACGCTTTTTAGCTTCGTCATAAACTATGCTATCAGCTCGTTTCCCGACTGTGATGAGCAAGATAACTACCTGATCATCTTTAAATTGATAGACAAGTCTGACACCAGCTTTTAATAATTTAATTTTATAGCAACCTGCAAGATTGCCTCTCAGCATATTCTTTGGAATATGTGGCTGCTCTATGACTTTGGCTAGTTACTTCTTAAATTGATCTCGTATAGCAACAGGGAGTTTTTCCCATTTGTGTGTCCTTACCCATTTAACCCATTTAAAATTATTAAATTAAAAAATAAATTGAACAACAGAAATAATATAAGTATATTTCTGGAAATTAGCTTTAAAGAGACTAAGTAGGTGAAAAGACTATTAAAAATTACATTAATCAGCGTAATGGTTCTTAATGCTCAAAATATATTTGCAAAAATAATTATAGATAATGCAAATTATCAATCTAAAATTATAAAATTAAATAGTACAAAGAATCCCAAAATAACAAGAGCTTGGGTAGAAACCGAGTTTAAAGAGGAGAAGAATAGGTCAACAGTTCTATATGAGATAGATTGCGAACAAGAAAAATTCCGAAGACTAGGAGGAGTTATGTACAAAGAAGTAACAGGTGATCCAATAGCTATGGAACCTACAAAAGAAGAATATATAATTCCAAATACAAATCTAGATACGCTTAAAAGGGAGGTATGTACAGGAAAATATTAGAAAAACTTGAGAGATTTGGGGGATCAGAGAATTATTGTAGTTATCCTGATCTAAATGACAATTCAAGAGTAAAGATAGAAAAAATTTGTTATTTAATTTAGGGCGGCACTGTCACACGAGGGTGTAAATAATTCTGTGTAAATACAGTTTTATTTACAGTCTCTAAAGCTCCCTTTTTATAGGGCACTGTTGCAAATAGGCTGACATGATAAGCTAAATATCTTATTTATTTCGAGATACAGCAGATGAATCCCTTCCACGGTCGGCACTTTCAAGGTGAAATCATTCTTTGGGCTGTTCGTTGGTATT